>NZ_JBEXID010000002.1:0-236808 GCF_040608395.1 Streptomyces sp. NPDC005181 | reverse complement strand
CTAGTGACACGCCACTTCGGCGTGCCCACAGGCATATCCGCAGGTCAACCTACATATTCGTGCCCTAGTCGGCACCGCCAACTGTGGAACTCAGGTTCCCCGTTCACAAACATCTCCTGTGTGGCCCATGTCCCCGGACCGGCGAAGTCCGGCGGCTTGGGCCGGCCGCTGGGTCGGCGGAAGCGGGCGGTGAGACGGTCGACGTATCCCGGCAGGTCGCCGCCTACCCGTGGGAAGGCGGCGCTGGCGGCGAACGGGTTGTCACCGACGAGCTCAAAGGGAAGCATCGTCCCCGGGCCGTCGGGGTCGTCTCCGTGTAGGGGGGCGAGCATGGACCGGGCCGTGATCGAGAAGGCCCGGAGACCCGAGATCTCGGCGGGGGCGATGGCGTACACCGCCGTGATCCGCTGCTTCTCCTCGTGAGTGAGGCTGTCCCAACGTTCCCACGCCTGGTACTTGCCGGAGACCAGGAACGCCGCCTGCTCAAAGGGCGCAGCGCCGCGTTCGTCCCCGTCCACCGTTTCGGGGAAGTAGTGGGCGGCCAGCGCCAGCGCTGCCAGTACCGCAGTCTCCTTGACCGACACCTCGCTCATGTCCAGCTCACCCCTGCCTCCTTGCACACCAGTTCACCGAACTCGGAGGCGGTGACCGCCTTCATCCCGTACGTCTCGCACACCCCAGAGAGCAGCGGGACCTGGCGGGCCCGGTAGTCCGGCACGACCAGCCACTCGGCTCCGCCCTTGTCGCCCTCCTGTGCGTGGATGAGCTTCGCGAGCGTCGTCACCGACGTGTAGTCCTTGACGTCGACCTTGAACGACACCTTTTTGCGTCGCTTCGGAGCGACCTCCACCAGGAGGTCGTAGGCGTCCAACCCCGGCCACAGGTCCACCTTCAGCCCGCGCTCCTTCAACCGGTCGAACAGGGCCAGCTCCGGAAGCCCCGGCACGGTGGTGTACATCCAGATTCCGCGAGCGAGCGCCTTGTGGCCCTCTGCGGGCAGCGCCTCGGGCGGGGTCTCGGTGTCCGGATACAGCACTGCCTCCCTCCCGCTCGGGCGCGCCGGAGACGGCTCTGGCAGCAACTCCGGTGCTTTCTCGTCCGACGTTGGACGGAACAGGTACGCGGCACCCATGTCGGCGTGGGGGGCGTGCCAGCAGCGAGCCGACCCCACGATGTTGCCGGCGTTCTTGCGGAGCGTGAGGCGCATCGGCCAACGGCAGACCGGGCAGGGAAACCACCAGCCGTGGTGGACGGACCCGTAGGGGATCTCCTCGTAGAAGTCGACGACCCCCATCGGCAATTTCAGTTTGCGCAGTTGGTCGACCGGGCCCGCCGGATGCCGGATGAGGTCGGACCGGCCTGCCTCGTAGGCGTTCTGCGTACCCTGCTTTCGTAGAAGCGCGTACGCCGTCTCCTGCTCGATCTCCGACTGGAGCTCCCGATCACTGATCGCACCCGCGTCCTTTTCGAGCTTCCGCAGGGTATGCAGCAGAATCCGCTGCTCCAGATCAAGGTCGAAGGCATCCTCGGTCACCTGCCCGTCCCGGTCGATGACCAGCAACCCGCCCAGGTCCAAGGCACTCACGCCGTCCGGCAGCAGCCCGGCCAGATCCCCTCTGAGTGCCTTCCGGAACTCGGCGAATGGCAGCGGGCTGCTTGGCCCGCGAGCCGCCAGCATCGTGCCGTGGCACTCCATCAGGGTCGCCAGACGCTGCTCCGGCTTCAAGCCGGGCGACGTCATGGCCTTCGCCGCCCGCAGGGCAGCCCGGGTGACCAGGTAGCGGACCCTGGCTTCGTCAAGTGTCTGAGCATCGTCGCGCGTGGGGCTCGTCACAAATCCGCAGCGTAGACCGCACCACTGACATTCACCCCGAGATGGAGGGAATGCCAGTTTCTAGAGTGAGTCGACCGGAAAAGGACCCAGCCCTGTGGTATCGGCCTGCGGATAGAGCTCCCGATAGAGATCGAGGTACTCCGCGACATGCCGCTTACCGAGTCTGGTCAATCGCCATCGGTACTCGTCAACGTGCGTGCCCCCTGCCGCCATCACCGGAACGGATTCGACGAAGCCCCGGCTCGGCTGGCCGCCCGCTTTCCCCTTGTACCCCACGCCGATGAAAAAGAGGGACCGGCCCGCCAACCGGTCGTCCTCCAACCCGGCGGGCTCCGCCGCCGCGACCCGTGCCAATACGCCCCACAGCCACTCCGACAGCAGATGCGCCGCGTGGTCGGGTTCACGAGGCTCGCCCAGCCCTGCGCGGGCAGCTGCTCGGCCCCGGCGAGTAATTTCCACCAGCACCCGGTCCACATAACCAACGCCGGGATGCTCGACAGCGTCCTCCGTGATGATCAGCAGCCCCCGCCGCTCAAGTGCATGCACGGTCTGGCCAGCACCAGGATCGTGCACTCCTCCACGCCGAAGGCGTTCCTGCAGGCGGGTGTAGCCCACCAGTGACGGTGCGGCCTTGAGGGTCAACGGCAGCTTGCGCCACTCGGCCGCTGGGGGCACTGGCAGACGCTGCACCCGTCGCATCCACATCTCGGTCTCCGTCATACGGTCATCTCGCATGATTTCACCCAGGTAGATGCGCTGCCGTTCGTTCAACAACTCCCAGGTCTTCAGTGCGGCCTGCGAGGGGTCCTGCTGCCGCTTGCCCGGAATCTGCGGCGCAGGCTCATCTGTACGTGTGCGCATCCAGGCGTCCAGGACCATGCGCACGGGCACGCCGTAGACCTTCGCAAGAGGAGCGAGCAACCTGCCGGTCGTCTGGGCGTCCTTCCACCCCCGGCCACGCACCTGGCGACCGCTCTCCAGAGCCGCCACCTTGGCTGCGGACACGCACAGCTCACGTCCTGCGGACGATGCTCGCAGCAGTTCAGCGACTCGGTCGACGGGCAGTCCAGCGGCATAACGAAGATCGATCAACGTTTCCGCACCGCGCTGAGCTCCGGTGAGCGCTCCAGAGTCGCACCCCAAAGCCTTGGCCAGCTGGTCCAACCGGGCCGGAGTTGGCGAGTGCCTGCCCTCCTCGTAGAAGAAAATCATCCTTTCCGACACCCCAGCCCGAGCCGCCAGCTCTGCTCGTGTCAAGCCCAGCTCTAGGCGCCGGGCCGCCAGGCGGCTCGGCTCGATTCTGCGAAGGGGCGCGGGCATAACTCCATAAGAACCAGGCTGAAGACTTCATTGCAACCGTGCCTCTGCACCCGCTGTCGGCCCTGCTAGCGGCACGGATCAACGCTGACACCGGCGAGCCGTCCCCTGAACGGTGCCGGCTGCCCGACCGCTCCGTCATCCTTGGGTCTGTACGGTCTCTGGCGGTAAACGGTGCAGCTTCACCGCAGGAACCGCGCTCTGCTGGCATCGCTGCGACACCAGCCTCGCTCCAGCCCTAACGAATGATCATTCTCCGAGCGCGTCAGTCGATGCGGCACTTTCGCCGAGCACCGAGAGGAGCCGCTCGCTCATCCGGAGTCTGCGCCCCTCGTAGAAGTCGAGGAACCCGACGGGCTCGCTGGGGAGGAGGTCGAGGTCGTTGCGAGTGGCGTACTCCTCTCGGGTCTGCACGGTCGGGAAATGCGGCCCGTCAAGCCACTCCCATGGCCAGGCATCGCTCTTCTCGACATTCGGTGTGCCGGCGAGTAGCTGGAGGTTGGGGAGGCCATTGGCCCTGACGAGGTATTCCTCGATCTTCTCGGCGGGTATCCCCATCCGGGTCAAGGCACTCCGCCTGAACCGGGAGCGCGGGAAGATGTGGTCCTCGTGGACGTCCTGACTGAGATTCAGGCCCGGGTACAGCAACGCCAGCACAGCGAAGGTCCGAGCCTTGGAGTACTGCAGGTCGAGTAGTTCCTCGATTTCCTCGGGGCCGAACTGCAAGGACTTGCCGCGCGCGGCCATCGCTGACTCGATGTCACCCGCAGGGAAGCCGTCACTGGGCGGCGATTGGCGGATGACGGTGCAGATGCGGTTGAGCAGTGTGTCCAGTCCGGAGCCCCACACGCCGCGTTTGAGGAGGCTGCGGAAGACCCACGATCGGACAGCTTCACGGTCCTTGGAGTGGGCGCTCGAGACGATGTAGGCGTCGTCGTGGCCGTGTGAGTGCAGGTAGTAGGCGAGTGGGATAACGACGCTGTCTGCGGTCAGCGTGCGCTCGGAGAGCCCAAAGGTGGCCAGGAGCCTGGCGGAACGCAAGAGGCTGGCGCGCATTTGGGGCCATGCCTTCTCCAGTCGCTCCATGTTGGCTTGGGTGAAGTTCGATATCTTGAAGCGAAAGTCGGGTGCTTCTGTCAACACCAGGCCCGCTTTAAGGACCAGGTCCTTGCTAAAGGCAAATGGACGTCCCTGCTCCTGGTTGAGTTCGGTGACCAGTGAGCGGATTTCTTCTCGGGCGTCCAGTTCGCGCCACTGGTTGGTGGCCATGGACAGCAACAGGTCTGAGTTCGAGAGTTTGGTGCCGCCGCTGTTGACCCTGACGAAGATGTCCAGCACTCGATCGGCGTCCGTCGATTCCTCGAGATAGGCGTTGATGGCCGTCTTCGTCCGGACCCCCTCGTACAGGTTGTACAAGGTGTTGAAAGGTTGGGAGCCGGACAGTCCGTGCTGTTCGAGCGCCGCCATCATCGCTGGCCCGCTGTTCTCCAGTTGGAGGATATCGGCGACCCTGAACCAGGGGCGTTGGCCGTCCAGCTCGGACTCCGCCTCCTGCTCGGTCAGGAACTGGAGGTCGTAGGTGAGGCCGAGTTCCTCGTCTCCGGTTCTGCTGAGCAGGTTCAGATACAAGCGCTTGCGCGGATAGGCATCAGGGTTGGTGGCCCACTTGCGCGGCAGGCGTTCCGCGTAGCTACCGTAGAGGCCGATATTGAGCGAGGTGAACCGCTGCTGGCCGTCGAGCACGGCTGTCACGTTCCGGCCTGCCGAGATCTGGGCGACCCGCGCGTAGGGGTTCTTCTCATGATAGTCGGCGAGAAAGTCATAGAAGGTGAACTGGGCTGCCTGGTCTGGGATGACATTCCAGAGGAGGAACGACCCGACCGGATAGCCGCGCATCAGACTGTCGAACAGCACGCATATCTGGTCGGAGCTCCAGACGAATTCGCGCTGGATCGCCGGTAGCACCCATGACCGGTTGTGGATGCTCTTGAGCGCCTCGGCGACGGTCATGGGCGGCAGAAAACCCACAGTTCCCACCAATCATCAAAAATGAGGATGCGTCAGAAGCGACGTGTCAAGCGTACCGGCTGCGGCGTGCGTACGGAGAGCGATGTTCCCTCGCCGATGCCCTTGTACGGAGCTGGGGCAACTCATCCTTCCGGCCGGAATAGTGCGGTACCGCTATCGATTGATCCTCCTGTAGTGATCGCAGGAGGGGGACGCTGGTGACCGACCTGAAGCTGTTCCGGCTGGATGCCGACGGCCGAGATGTCGAGCTGCGTGGTTCGACGGTGGCTCTGGAGGTGGAACTTCAGCGTCGGATCGAGGCTGGCATGGAGGCGATGCTCGGCATCCGCTTCCTGGCGTCGGAGTACCCAACCGGCCCCTGGCACCGGGGCCGGATCGACACGCTGGGGCTCGACGAGAACAACACGCCGGTGCTGATCGAGTACAAAAAAGGCGCCGATAGCGGGGTCATGTCACAGGCGGTCTCTTACCTGTCGTGGCTGTGCTCCGCACGTCACGAGTTCGAGGCCCTGGTCAAGGAGAGGCTGGGTTCCGAGGCGGCCGAGGCGATCGACTGGCGGAACCCGCGGACGGTCTGCATCGCGGCCAGCTTCTCGCACCACGACCGGGTCGCGGTGCACCGTCTGCACGAGCGGATCGACCTGGTGCGCTACCGCGTCTTCGACGGCGGGCTGCTGAGCCTGCTGCTGATCGAGTCCGCCCCTGGGTCTGCGCGCCCGGCCCCGGCTCGGCGGCAGAGTCGGGAGCGGGAGGTGGTGGCTGGTGCCGGCGGCGGGGATGGGAAGCCGTCGGTCCAGGCGCCTCCGAGCGCGGCTCCCGCTTGCCTGCAGGACCTGTACGCCGAGTTGGACGAGGCCCTCACCATCTGGGGCGAGGTCGAGGTGGCTCAGCTTCGGCACTACATCGCCTACCGCCGGATGGTGAACGTCGCCTCCGTTATCTTCCGCCCGAAGCACGAGGCGATCCTGGTCTACCTCAAGGTCGACCCGGACACGGTCGAGCTGGAGGGGGGCTTCTCGCGCGACATGCGCAGCATCGGCCACCTCGGGACGGGCGACCTGGAGGTTCGGATCGCCTCTGCTGCCGACCTGGAGAAGGCGGGACCGTTGATCCGGCGGGCGTTCGAGGCGGCCTGACGCAAGAGGAAGGGCGGCTGGTGCATCGGTTTCTCGATGCACCAGCCGCCCTTTGGCGTCTGCGGTCCGTCGGCCCTGGTCTGGTCGTTCTCATGCTCATGCCTCCGGCCCGGCCAGGACGAAGTCGTCCTGGGTCAGAGTGTGTTGCGTTGCCTGCAACAGTCGCTGTTCTGCCACGTCGGCGTAGTGCGAGGACAACTCGACACCCACGAATTGCCGGCCCTCGCGCAGGGCGGCGACGCCTGTCGAGCCGCTGCCGGTGAACGGGTCGAGGACGGTGCCGCCTTCGGGGCAGATCCGCACGAGCTGCTGCATGATCTCGACCGGCTTCTGGGTGATGTGGACGCGGTCCTTGCGCGGCTGGGAAGCGATGAAGTGGCCGGGCAGGTAGAGGTCCCGGTCCTTTTCGAGGCTGCCCTTGACGCCCCAGATGATGAACTCGGCCGACTGCTTGAACCCGCCCTTGCGGGGTCGGCTGGCCGGCTTGATCCAGGGGATCGTGCCGCTCCAGGTCCAGCCCGCCATCTGCAGGGCATCGCTGGTGGTCGGCTCCTGGCGCCAGTCGGAGAAGACCATGGCGACGGAGTGCTCGGTCGCGGCCCGGTACGCCTCGGTGAGCAGCGCGGTCAGCCAGCTTCGATAGCTCCGCTGGTCGCGGTTCTCGCCGGGGAAGTTCTGCAGGTCGTGCGCCGATCCGGCCGTGACGTACTTGGCGCGGGCAGTGCGGCCGGTGCGGTCCGAGCTGGTCCGTCCGCCGGAGTTGTACGGGGGATCGGTGATGACGGCGTTGACGCTCTCGTCCGGGAGGGTCTTCAGCACGGTGAGGGCGTCGCCTCGGTGCAGCGTGTAACTCATGTGCGGGGCCTCTTTCAGGGCACGACGGGACTGGACCCGCTCCGGACGGCACGCAACAGCGGCCGTTCGGAGCGGGGTTGCGCCGGAGGTTAGCCGCGATGTCCGGCCGCACCTAACGAGCCCGTGCCGTGCTTCGTGCCCGGGTCCGGCGGTCGTTTGGTGCGGCCGGAATCCCGGTCTACTGTCCCGCCATGTCACCGAGGCGGAGCCCAGCTCCACCACCGCTGACCTGTGCTGATCCGTGTTGCCTCGTCCAAAAACGTGACCCGGCAGGCACGTTGAACCCCCGTTCCCGAAGCCGCGAGGAGACCCGGTGCACCGCCTGAGATTACGAGCGCGGCTGGCTGCCGCGCATGACCTGAGACCGGCGTCCGGGAGCTACCAACTCCCCTGACCCGGGCCCGCCCTGAGAGGCGGATTCACATCGGCGCGGTGCCGACGGCTTTGCACGAGAAGTCGGCACCGCGCCTCCTACGAACCGCGAGGAGCCGCTGCGATGCAGCACGCCCTGATACGCCCACGCCCTGACCCAACCCCGTTGCCCGGCCGGGCTGTCCGCCCCGGCGAACAGCGGCGGCGATGAACAAGACCACCGGAGCCGTCGTCGGTCTCTTCGCCTCCGGTCCGCTGCTGCTGGCCGTTCCGATCCTCGGTATCGCGGCCGGGAGTGCCTCGGCCTCCTGCTCGACCGGCGGTCCACAGGCTGTGGATACCTCAGCCGTTGCCGCTCAGGTGAAGGCGATCCTGGACGGCGGCGGCAAGGGCACGGTCTCCGTGCCGGGCCTGGACGACCCGGCCGAGCAGATCCCCAACGCCAAGACCATCCAGGCCACCGGTGTCGCGATGAACATCCCGGCCCGGGGCCAGATCGTGGCCCTGGCGACCGCACTGCAGGAGAGCGGCCTGCGGAACCTGACCTACGGCGACCGCGACTCATTGGGCTTGTTCCAGCAGCGGCCGTCGCAGGGCTGGGGCACCGCGAACGAGATCCTGGACCCGGTGCACGCCTCGACGAGGTTCTACGAGGCGCTGGAGAAGGTCTCGGGCTGGCAGTCCCTGTCTGTCACCCAGGCCGCCCAGGCGGTGCAGAAGTCTGGCTTCCCGGAGGCTTACGTGAAGTGGGAGCCCCTGGCCACTGCCTTGCAGAAGGCGATCGAGCCGCTGTTGTCGAAGGCCGGCGGCACGTCACCGAGCCCCTCGCCATCCGGCTCGGACAGCACGAGCAGTCCTCCGCCGAGTACCACAGGTGGCTGTACGAGCGGCGGGGACGGAACCGACTTCGGAACCATCCCGCCCGGCGCGTTGCCGGCCGGATACAAGATCCCGGCAGACGCTCCGCCCAAGGTCCAGACGGCGATCCGATGGGCGCTCGGCCAGCTCGACACCCCGTACCAGTGGGGCGGGAGCTGCACCGACTCCCACGGGCCCGACCCCATGGGCCGCTGCGACTGCTCCTCCCTGATGCAGCAGTCGTACGAGGCCGCCGGGGTCACCCTCACACGGACGACGTACACGCAGGTCAAGGAGGGCAAGCCGGTATCGGTTGACGCTCTCCAGCCCGGCGACCTCGTCTTCACCGAGGGGACTGCCAAGGTCCCGGAACACGTCGGGATGGTCGTCGGCCAAGGCTTGATCGTCAACGCCCCGCGCACCGGCGACGTGGTCCGCCTCGCGACCCTCGCGTCCTGGAAGCCGCAGATTCTCGCGGCCCGCCGAGTCGTCTGACCGGCGCTTCTCTCCCTCCCCCTTCCTGCACTGCCGCTTCGCCCCCGCGGGCTTTGGCGTGCACTAAATCGAACTGGAGTTCACGCAATGTACCTCGCCGACAAGGTCGTCCAGCTCGCCTACGACCCCGGGATCAAGCCGAACGAGGGCGGGCTTCCGGGCCTCTCGGTCCTCAAGCAGGTAATGGGCTCGATCAACCTCTTCGGGATCATCGCCGTGGTCGGCGCGCTCGCCGTCAGCGCCGGCGTATGGGCCTGGGGTCACCACTCCGGCGGCCACCAGGCCGAGGCCAGCGGCAAGAAGGGCGTGCTGGTCAGCGCTGGCGCGGCCCTCCTGCTGGGTGCCGCGAACGGTGTGGTGGCGTTCTTCAGCACGCTGGGGACGCAGGTCCACTGATGTCTCCCCGCTCCACGAACCCCGGCGGCGCATCTCGCGTGCGCCGCCGGGCGCTGCTCGGCACCGCTGTCCTGGTGGTGCTCGTCGCCCTCGCTGGCCTGGCCGCCTACCTCACCCGCGACGGCAGGACCTCCTCCAAGGCTCCCGCACCGCAGGCGAGTTCGGCTTCCCCCTCCTCCCCTACCGCTTCCGCTTCCGCCTCGTCACGACCGCACGGGAGCCGCGGCGCCCTGCCCGTTCCCCCTTCCACACACGACCCGATCACCTTCGGGAAGGCGGCAGCCGCAGCGCTGTGGTCCTACGACACCCGCGCCTACTCCCAGCATGAGCTGCTGGCCGCCCTGCACAAGTGGCTGACCAGCGAGACGAAGTACGCCGACGCCGCCTCGGTCGACGCGCTCGTCCCCTCGCCCGTGCTGTGGAAGGAGATGGCCGCCAACGGCCAGTTCGCCACCGCCACCGTGAACGAGGCGCACTTCCCCGACTCGTTCACCCGGGCCCTGCAGGCGGACCCCGGGGCGATCACCACCGCGTACGTCTACGCCGTGACGGTCTCCGGCAAACAGTCGATCGCCTGGAACGGATCGCCGCACGGCGGCGCCGAGAACCGCGTCACCACCCTCGCGGTCCAGTGCCGCCCCTCCCAGCCCTGCGCCCTGGCCGGTGTCCTGCCGGCCGTCGCGCCCTGACCCCCACCCCAGAAAGGAGGTACCGCCATGGGAGTCTGCGACCTTCCGCTGATGGGCACCGTCTGCGACACCGTCGACTTCGCCACCAACCCCGCCGGGACCGTCACCGACGGCATCGGGGCGTGGATCGCGAAGTCAGCGGGTGAGCTGGCCGCCAGCGCAGCCGATCTCGCCGCCAAGGCCGTCAACGAAACCACAGCCATCGATCTCAACGCCGGCTGGTTCCGGGACAACTACGAGCTGCTGTTGCCCATCGGACTCGCCCTGACCGTCGGCACGTTCTGCATCCAGTTGATGTTCGCGGCATGGCGACGGGACGAACGCGCCCTCGCCCAAGCGGCGATCGGCACGATGACCGGCGTCCTCTTCTCCTTCTGCGCCGTCGCCTTCACCTCCGTCGCCATCACGGTGGTCGACGCCCTTTCCGACGGCCTGTTCCAAGCAGCCAACAGCTCAGTGGACGACGCGATCCGCCGCGTCATCAAAGTCAACAACCTGGGGGCGATGTACGGCCTCGGCTGGACAGTCCCAGCCCTGGTCGCCTTCGGCTGCGCGATCGGCGCGTTCATGTACTGGGGCGTGATGGTCGCCCGCAAGGTCGGCGTCCTGATCATGGTCGCCCTCGCGGTCTTCGCCGGATCCGGCGGCGGCTGGGAGGTCGCCAAGCGCTGGCGGCGCGGCTGGATCGAGGCCACCGCCACCCTCGTCGTGTCGAAACTGCTAATGACCGTGGTCTTCCTGATCGGCGTCTCGGCGATGGGCAAGTCCGATCCCCAGGACGGAATGGCCGCCCTGTCCGACGCGATGGCCGGCATCGTCGTGATGGTCCTGGTCCTGCTCTGCCCGTACGCCACTTACAAGTTCGTCCACTGGGCGACCGACGGCGGCGGCCACGACGACCTGCACCGTACCGGCGTCGCCGGCATGGCTGTCGCCGCGGGGGCCGCGAAGACCGCGGGCAGCCTCGCGATGCAGGCCAGCACCGGCACTCCTGCTCCGCAGGGGCCGAGCAAGGTCCCCGGCGCGGGCAGCGACGGTGTCGCCTCCGGCATCAACCCCACCGGCGGCAACCTGAGCAAGGAGGGCATCGACGCCGGACCCCCGAAGCCGCAGACCAGCTTCCGGTACGGCGAGGACCCGAACGCCTCCGGCGACAAGGGCCGCGCCCTGATCCAGCGCCCCGGCATCCCCGCGCTGATCACACGGCCTGCCGACACCGAAGCGGGAGGCTCCGAGGGGGGCGCTCCCTCCGCCGCCCAGCCCGCTGGTGCGTCGGCTCCGGGCAGCAGCCTGACCCGCGCAGGTGCCGTGCAGCCCAGCGGTCCCGCCGCACCGCTGGCGCCCTCCACCGGTCCGTCGGCGACCGGCTCCCCGACTCCGACGAGCTGGGTCTACCCCAACCAGCCGCCGTCCGGGTCCTGACCCACCGCCACCCAGGGGGCGGGCTGCATCCTTCCAGCCCGCCCCCTTCCCCCGGCCACCCGAAATGGAGTCCTGCCATGACCTCCAGAAGAGCGCCGCGCCTTCCGCCCCTCCTCGCCCGTCCCCACCGTCTGGAACCGCCATGTCTGACAGCCCCCAGGCCGTAGCCGCCACGGCCACCGTGAAGTTCCCGCACCGCAGCAGGCGCGGCATCCTGCTCGGCCTGACCGCCCCGCAGCTGATCGTCGTGAGCCTCACCGGCCTGCTCCTGCTCGCCGTGATCCTCGCCCGTGGCGTGGTCGGCGCTCTCGAACTCATCCCGCTGTGGGCCGCCATCGCCCTCCTCGTCTTCGTTCGCCACCGAGGCCGATCCCTGGCCGACTGGGCTCCGATCGTCACCCGGTACGTGCTCCGGCGGATGCGGGGTCAGTTGATCTGGCTCGTCCGGCCCTCCCGCCGCCCGGTGCGCGAAGGACTCCTCCACCTGCCCGGTACCGCCGCCAGCCTGCGCGTGGTCACCGCCCCGGACCGCCGGTACGGCGCGGTACACAACCCCCACACCGGCACGCTGACCGCCGTCGTCAAGGTGTCCTCCCACGCCTACGCGCTGCTCGACCCGGGCACCCAGAACGCCAACGTCAACGGCTGGGGACGCACGCTCGCCGCGCTCGCCCGCACCGGCCAGGTCGCCCGCATCCAGGTGATCGAGCGCACCGTGCCGGACTCCGGCGACGCCCTTCGCCGGTACTGGGAGGAGCACGGCTGGCCCGACGCCCCGGTGGCCGGCGCGATCTACAGCGAGCTGATCCAGAGCGCGGGCCCGGCTGCGGCTCCGCACGAGGCGTACGTCGCCATCTCGCTGGACGCCAAGGCCGCGCGACGCCTGATCAACCAGGCCGGAGGCGGTCTGACCGGGTCCTTCAGCGTCCTGGCGCAGCTGACCTCGACCTTCGACCAGGCCGCGCGCACCGCCGGGCTCAACCCCACCGGCTGGCTCACCGCCCACGAGATCGCGGCCGTCGTGCGAACGGCGTACGACCCCAAGGCCCTTGCCGCACTGGACCGTTGGTCCTCCTCCGGGCGTCCCGAGGCCGACCCCGCTGCTGCGGGCCCGGTCGTTGTCGTCGAGAAGTCGGACCACATCGCGACCGACTCCGCCGTCCACTCCACGTACTGGGTGGAGAACTGGCCCCGCACCGAGACGTCGGCGGGCTTCCTGCACCAGCTTCTGTTCACCGCCGGGGTGCGGCGGACTCTGTCGCTGTCGTACGAGCCGAAGGGTCTGGACGCCGCCCTGCGCGATGTCCAGCGCAAGAAGGCCACTGTGATCGCGGACGCCGCTGAGCGAGCGCGGCGCGGCCAGGTCGACTCCGAAGCGGACTCGATCGAGTACCAGGACATCAAGTCCCGTGAGCGCCAGCTCATCGCGGGCCACGCGGATGTCGCCCTGACCGGCCTGCTGACCGTCTCGGCCGACACGGAGGAGGAGCTGCGGTCCGCCTGCGCGGTCGTGGAGACCGCGGCGGTCGGCGCCCAGCTCGACCTCCGGCCGCTCACCTGGCAGCAGGCCGAAGCGTTCACCGCCGCGGCGATGCCGCTGGCCCTCGCCGCCTGATGCCGGCCCTCCTCCCTTCCGAAAGAGCACCCCCATGTCCCGCACCGCCAGCCCGACCGCGCAGGACTTCGTGCCCTTCGCCACCGCCGCGCTCGACTTCCACCGCGCGCTCAACGTGCCAGGCGGTCCGCTCGTCACCACCCGCGCCGAGCTGGACGCCCTGCACGCCCACCTCGTCTCGCTGCACGGCCTGCTCGACGCCCACGCCGCCCGCACAGGCCAGCTCGTGCCGATCGAGGGCGACCAGCTCCGCGCCGCCCGCACCCGAATCTGGCAGGCCGCCGACCACGCCCATGCCGCCTACCACGCGGCCCCTCGGTCGGACTCCGGCGAGGTCCCGGAACGCGAGGCGTGCCAGGCCGGCCTGCCAGAAGGCGCACCGGAGCTGACCATCTGCCAGCGCCACCAGCGCACCGCGCACCTGGTCCGCCGCCGCACCACCCCGGCCGACCTCCACGCGCCGTTCACCGGCCTCGTCCGCCACTGACCCTGCCTTCCGTCTGGAGAAACGTTCATGCCCCGTACCCGCGCCAGCGCCTCCCACCTGTTCGTCCCCCGCAAGGCATCGCGTGCCGAGCAGCGAGCCGCCCGCGCCGGTTTCGCTGAGGCCCGGCGCCAGGCCCGCCTCGCCGGAGCCCCGCCCAAGCGCCGCAACGAGGAAACCCTCGACCCGGAGCTGCGGCCCACCTATCCGCCGTCCGGACGCCCCGGCTCCTCCTCGGCACGCGGCGGCAAGCTCAGCCTGCCCGCCCACCGGATGACCACCGCCACCGTCAGCGGTGCCTATCCCTTCCTCGCCGAGGGCGGCCTGGGCGCGGAGGGAATCTTCATCGGCCGCGATGTCCACGCGGAGGCCGCGTTCTGCTACGACCCGTTCTCGCTGTACAGCAGCGGCCGGATCGAGGGCTTCACCAATCCCAACGCCGTCCTGGCGGGGATCATCGGCATGGGCAAGTCGGCGCTGGCCAAGTCCATAGCCACCAGGGCGATTGCCCACGGCTACCGGGTCTACGTGCCGTGCGACCCCAAGGGCGAGTGGACGGCCGTCGCGCAGGCTCTCGGCGGCTACAGCATCGCCCTGGGACCGGGGCTCCCGGGCAGGCTGAACCCGTTGGATGCTCCGGCCCGGCCCGCCGCGGTAAGCGAGGACGACTGGTCGACCGAGGTCCGCAAGCGCCGTCTCCTGCTCCTGGCCGGCCTCGCGCGCACCGTGCTGAAGCGCGATCTCCAGCCGATGGAGCACACCGCCCTGGACCTCGCGCTGGACCTGGTCGTCGCCGAAGCCGAGGCCGGGGGCACCGTGCCGCTGCTCGGCGAGATCGCGCACACCCTCGGCTCGCCCGAGCGCCTCGACCGGGCCCTCGGCGACCAGGCCGGGCACATGGGACCCGCCGCGCAAGACCTCGCGCACGCCCTGCGCCGTCTGGTCCACGGCGACTTGAGCGGCATGTTCGACGCGCCCTCGACCGTGGCCTTCGACCCGACCACCCCGATGCTGTCGATCGACCTCTCCCGGCTCGGCGGCTCGGGCGACGACACCGCGCTGGTCCTCGCGATGACCTGCGCGAGCGCCTGGATGGAGTCCGCACTCGCCGACCCCGACGGCGGCCGACGCTGGGTGATCTACGACGAGGCATGGCGCGTGATGAGGCACGTCGGCCTCCTGGAGCGCATGCAGAGCCAGTGGAAGCTCAGCCGAGGTCTCGGCATCGCCAACCTGATGGTCATCCACCGCCTCAGCGATCTGCTGAGCGCGGGCGACGCCGGCTCGCGCGGCCGGGTACTGGCCGAGGGCCTCCTCGCCGACTGCAGCACCCGCATCATCTACCGCCAGGAGCCCGACCAGCTCGCCGCCGCCGCGTCGCTGCTCGGCCTGACCGGTGTCGAAACCCAGGCAGTGTCCGCCCTGACCAAGGGCCGGGGCCTGTGGAAAGTCGCAGGTCGGAGCTTCATCACTCAGCACATCCTGCATCCGGCCGAGCGCAAGCTGTTCGACACCGACGCCCGCATGTCCGCCAAAAGCGCCGAGTTCACGCCTACTGACGGATTCTCAATTCCGCTGCGGCTCCGTGAGGTGCGGTGATGAGTCTACGCGGGGTCGCGGGTTCCCGGTCCGGGCTCGTCCCCGGTCTCGGGTTCGGTGTGCCCGAGAACGCCGCCCCACCCAAGCGCCACCCGACGACCGGCCCGGCCGCGAGTCCGGACAGCGGCGCACCGGCCACCGACTGGAACGACCGCCTCGCCGCAGCCCGAACCGAGGAGTTCACCGGCCTGTTCTACGAGGCCGTTACGGAGGACTTCGGCGCGGTGGCCCGCCTGCACCAGATGCTCGAAACCGCCTCCGAGTGGTGCCGCACCCACGGCGCCCGAAGCAGTGCGTCCGAACTGGACGCCATCGCTGCCCGGTTGACCGACCTCGGCGAGGAGCTGCATCTCGTGGGGGAGAACGTCGGCCACGAGATCCGCTCCCGGTCGCACGGGGCGGCAGCAGCGGCCCGCCCCTCGCCAGCGGCGTCGGCCCGGGGAACTTCCCCCGGCCAGCAGAGCGACGCTTCGGCTCCCGTCTCACCGTCCGCTGTGCGCTCGCTGCCGCGTTCGCGGTGAGGCACCCGCATAGGAACGAGGAACAACCATGCCCACCTCTCCCGGCTCCCCCACCTCCCCTGACAGCCAGCCGCAAGACACCGGCGAACAAGCGGCATGGCGAGTGCGCGTCCAGGCCCTGGCCTTGGCCGCTGACGGCATCAGGCAGGCGTCAGACCGATGGGATGCCGTCTCGGACTCGTACTGCGACGAAGACGGCTGGCCCGTCGACGAAACCGGGTACGCCGACGGCAAAGTGGCCCGGGACGCCGCCGCCTGGGAGCACGTCGAGACCTTTCTGGCCCATGGCCCCGGAGTCCTCGCCGGTGTACGGGCAACCGCTCAACCGGCCGACTACCTTGGCGGCACGATCAGCGCCGACCTGCTGCGCCTGCGGGGGATCGATTCCGTACTGGCGCGGGCGGGCGAGATCCGCCGCGAGTGGGATCAGGTCATCGCGCTCATGGAGGGCTCCATGCCCGGGTCACGGGAGCTCTACGAGGAACGGGCCCAAGAGATCCGCAACTCCGAAGGCTGGCACTACGCCGACGAACTCAGCTACAGCGGAGCGGCGTTGGCCAGGGCTGCCGATCACCTGACCGACCGGATCGGTGTCGACCAGTCTGCGCACACCGGGCGTGTCCAGGCGGCCCTGGCCCGATCCGCCTCCGGCCAACGCGGTGCCTCTCCCCCTTCGCCGCCAGCCTCGGCGGCGTCGGACCCCCCTGCCGCACGCCGCTCGCGCTGACGCCTCTAGCACCGACTTCCGGCGAGGCCAAACCGCCCGATCACCGGATCCTCAACGAACGCCACTACCCCTGCCAGCTCCCGCCCGGCTGCGGCTTCCCGCCGTCTACCGCTTGGGACGACCGGCCACGGAGAAGCCCACATGCGCCCCGATCAGACGCTGGTCACCCTCCAACGCGAGGGCACACGCATCACTGCGCGCACCAGCGAACCCTTCATCCAGGAAGCCGCCGCTGGCGCGTCGGAGCGTGAGCACCAGTACAGCCACCTGACCACACCGCTTCGGCAGCGCGGCCTGGCCTGCACCGTCGAGTACGGCCTCAGTGACTACATCGTCCGCGCCGAACTTCCCGACGGCAGCGCCCTGATCATCTCTCCGCCCCAGGAACCGGCCACCGACCACCCGCCCGGGTATCCGGAGAGCTGGTTGGTGACGCGCGGGCATCCCGATGACTCCACGCTCCACGAAGTGATCTACGACTCGGAGCCCGACGGTCCTCACGCCGGGTACGGCGGCAGCGTCCCCCGCCTGCTCGCCGCCATCGACGCGCGCCTGGATCTGCTCGGCCTGCCACCCCGACCGGAACCCCGGCGACTCGCTCAGGAGAGCGCTGCCGACGCAGCGCTCCACCGTGCGGGCTTCGTCCCCGTCGTGCTGTTCCGTGAACGCTTCCACCGACTGCCCTCGGCCATGACCAACCTGGTCGAGCAGCGGGAGATGGTGACCCGGGCCTTCGACATGCTGCAGGCCGAGGGCTTCGACGTCTCGTGCGATCCCGACCTGCTCGATCCCAGCCGGCCGCCCCCTGGCGGTCACGGGTTCAGCCTCGGCGACCGGCTCGGCTACCTGTCCGAGTCCATCCAGTCGGCGGCGCATACGAGCGAGGTCGTCGCCGCGCTGAGCGAGCTCACCGCTCCCGGTGACGGCGTTCTCCAGCGGGTCGTAAAGTCCCTCACCACGACGGCCGACTGGTGGGAGGGCCTAGGCGAACCCGTCGATCCCCACTACGCGAACCGACTGCGCTACATCACCAAGAAGCTCGACTCCTACGCGTTGGAGATTCGGTCCATGCGCGGCGATCTGGCCGACCGGCACACCTACCACCCCGACAAGGTCCTGGTCCGGGTGGACCGAGTCGCTCCGGAGGAGCCTGCGGGGCCTCGCGTCGCCGCCGCTCTCGCGGTCTCGCCGACCGCACGGCGCACGACCCCGGCGGCGGTGCCGTCAGCTCCTGCCGTACGTCCCGCCCTGCCTCCTGCCCGACCCTCGTCCGCACCCGGTCGCTGACCGCTGCCCACCTCGGAGCCCGCCTTGACTAGCACCAGCAGAACCATCCCCGCCCTCGACCGCCCCTCTACCCATGCCCGCACCGGATGGATCCGCCATGCCCACCTCCGAGCACGACCCGCTTCCCGACATCGCATTCGGCCGCCACCCCGACTTCGGCATCGTCGCCTCCAACCCCAAGCAACTGGCCGCGAGCGCCTGGATGTTGAAGGGATTCGACTTCCACCCCGTCCCCGACCACTCCAACCTGTACGCGCTGGCCAACCAGCAGCGCGACGGGCAGGACCGCGCTACCCGGGCCGTCGCGCTGTTGCGCAAGGCCGGCTACCGGGTGGACGCGGACGCGGCATTCGATCCTTCGCCGGCCTCCGGCCCAGCCGCCGCCCGCGACCGGCCCCCGCGCGCTGAGCCGGACGTCGCGTTCGCCGAGCATCCGCAGCTCGGCGTGGTCACCGCGACCGCCGACGGTTCCTCCGCTCTCGGCGGCCGACTCATCCTGGAAGAGAACGGCTGGCGGCATAACCCGAGCCTGGACATCTACACGCTGCCGATCACCACCGACCGTGGCCAGGCGCTCGGCAAGGTAGCTCAGGCCACCATGGCGATACACCGCGCCGACCTCCAGGTAGCCGTGCAGCCCGCCCTCGCCCGGGACGTCACCGCACGCCACCCGCCCGCACCGTCGGCGGCAGCGCGCCATGAACACGGCCCGGACGTCGCCCCCCGCCGGTTCCCCGTCATGAACGCCGCCGCGCTCGCCGCCAGTCCCGCCCGCGCCGGCCTGCCCGGCAAACCCCCGGTCCCCACGCCCGCCGCCTCCGTCCCGGCTTCCCGCCCGGTGGACCCGCGCGTGGCGTTCTCCCGCACCCCCTGACATCCAACACCCGTAAGGAAAAGCTCCCATGGCCGTGAAAACCATCTGGCACATCGACTTCTCGTGCGGGCACAGCGGCGCCCGCGACCTGTCCGACCGGGCGGCCGACCGCCGCGCGGGCTTCGCCGAGTGGCTCGCCAAGCAGGAGTGCACCGATTGCTGGCGGTCCGCGAAGGAGGGCGACGAGCAGGACAAGGCCGCCTGGCTGGAGGCCAAGCGCGCCGAAGAGCAGGCCGAGTCCGATGCCTGGTCGGAGCTGTACCGAATGCCGCCCCTCGAAGGCCGCGAGCGCGCCATCGCGTGGGGCGTGCGCTGCCGCCACCAGGTCCTGGCTGCCGCGTACACCGCTCTGGTCCTCGAAGGCGAGAACAGCGAGGCGCAGTGGGAGGAGATCGAGGAAACGGCTCGCACGATCACCCGCGCCGGGTGGTGGATCGACCAGCGCTCCTCCGAGCCCGGCGACCTGACCGAGCTGCTCCAGGCGGCCACCGTAGCCGACCGGCCCACCGAGAACCCCCACTTCTGACCACCCCGGTGCCCCGCCCCGTCGGGGCACCGGATCCCTCTCCCTGCCAGATGCGGATACCCCATGCCCGAGTACCCCTTGCGCTGCGATGTGCGGCGCACCGAGAGCACCACCGATCTGCTCACCGACCTCCACCGCAGCGAGCCTGGCTTCGCCCCCTTCCTGCTCACCGCTTGGTCGCCGGAGTTGACCGCCCAGGACGCCGTTGTCCTGCCGTACCTGGCGCTGCTGCTCGACGAGCCCCTGTCCTTGCGTAAACCACGGACCGGACACATCGCGTCCCAGCGGCTCACCTGGCACTGCGCGCTCCGCAACACCACCGGCGTGGAACTCGACGACGACGACTGGTTCGAGCTGACGCGCGAGGTCCTCGACGCCACCGGCATCGAGCCGGACGACGACCCGGCCGCCTGCCGGTGGGCCGCCCTGCGCAACCAGGCCAACGGACTCGACATCGTCGCCACCGTCATCCGCCAGGACGGCCACTGGGCCCGGCTGCACAACGACGCGTACTTCGCACGCTCCGCCTGCGCGGACTTCGCCTACGACCACGGCCTCGACGAGCCGCGGTGACCGCAGGCGTCTATCACCCATCTCCGGCCGGGCCAAATCGCGGATTCTGCGGATCCTCTCTCCCTGACGGCCCGGCCACCCGGGCTCCCGTTCGCCACTCCCCTTCGAGGTAGACGCCGTGATCGCCCACCTGCAGCGCGCCAGCCACACCGCCGGTCTGCTCACGTATCTGTTCGGGCCGGGCGAGCGCGGCAACCACACCAACCCCCGCCTGATCGCGGGGGACGGCCACGGCGCCCCGATCGAGATGCTCGCCCAGCCCGACGCGCTGCCGTACCTCGCCCGCGCCCTGGACGCACCCGTCGAGCGTCTCGGGGCCCGCGCGCCCGAGCGGCCGGTGTGGGTCTGCTCGGTCCGCTCCGACCCCCGGCATCCCGACCTGACCGACTCGCAGTGGGCCGAGGTGGCCCGCCGGGTGGTAGCGGTCACCGGCATCGCCCCGGACGGCGATCCGGACGCCTGCCGGTGGATCGCCCTGCGCAACCAGCCCCACCGGGTCTACGTCGTGGCCACTCTCGCCCGCAAGGACGGCAGCCTCCACAACGCCTATCGCGACGCCTTCCACCTGCAGACCGAGTGCCACCGCATCGCCACCGAACTCGGCCACCTGCCCCTGGCCCCACGCCCAACACCCCTCGCCCAGGAGTCCCACGTGCCTGCCCCCTACGTCACCATCAATATCGAGCCCAGCGGCAGCGTCTCAGCGAGGGGCGCCAGTGACGACCTGTCCGCCACGCTCCTCAAGCACGCCGGATTCCAGCAGATCGAGGACTGGTACGGCCGACGCCACCGCCTGCCGACCACCACCCCGCAGGCCGACCGCGCCGCCATCGCCACCCACGCAGCCGAGATGCTCCGCGCCGCCCGGTACAGCGTCGACCTGGACCCCGACCTCGACACCAGCCGGTTGCCCACCCCGGCCAACCCTCTCGGGCTCTACACCACCGGAGCCGAGATCCTGCGGCTGACCGACCAGATCAGGGCCGCCGAGAACGGCGCCGGCCTTGAGCAGGCGGTCGATCACCTTCTTCATCCCGAGCACGGAGTCCTGGAACGCGTCCGGGAAGCGCTGGAGACGGCAGGCGAGCAGATCACCGACCTCGACGACGAGGCGTACGCACTGGCCGACCGGTTCGGCTTCGCTGCGGAGTTCGTCAGCGCAGCGCAGTCGGAACTCGTCGGGGCGGAAGTCGAATTGCATCGTGTCGGCGACTCGCAGCAGGACCAGGTGAAGGCGCGGACGCAGCCCCCGGCACTCCCCGGCTCCCGCAGCGCTGCTCTCGCCACGTCGCCCGCAGCGGCCAAGGTGTCCTCGGCGCTCGGCACTGGAGCACCAGAGGTCGGCGCGGTCGTACATCCGTCGCAGGCCCCCGGCTCTCGGACCCGGTGACCCCGATGCTCTCCTCCCTGCTCCCTCCGTCGGCCTGCCGTGCACCAATCTCATGCGGGCCACCGACGCTCTGGCCAGCGCGTCCGCGATCAGATCGGTCAGGGCCGAGGGGCCTATCCATCCAGGTGGGAAGCGCGCACGGCGTGTGCTCCCGGCCGGGCTGGCACCGATCCAACACCACGACCGAGGAGGAACAGTGCCCAAGTTCTACCCGAGCATCGGCGAGGCCATCGGCGCCGCGATGCAGCACAACATCCGGCTTGCCCACGGCGGCGAGGCGTCCGGCTCCGACACGCCCCTGCAGGTCCGACACCTGCCCCACCCGTCGGCCGACCCGTACTCCGTCCCGGGGATGATCGCCCGGCTTACCGAGACAGCAACTCCCGATGAGGTCGCCGGAATCATCGAGGAGGTCAACGGAGCCCTGGTCGGGGCCCTCCCGCAGCTGACCGAACTCGTGGCTGCAGCCGCCGACTGGACCCGAGCCCGCCTGACCTTCGATAACCCGCACCACAACCCGACCTTCAAGACGTGGACACGCCTGGCCGCCGCCACCCGCCTGTTGCGGGACGTCCAGGAGGAGCTGGGGGTCGCCGAGGACATGGTCGCCGCGTGCCCTGCGGAACTCAGCGACCCCAAGTACCGCGACGAGGTGCCTGTCCTGCGGACCAGGGAACTGCTCAGCGACGTCCTCGGCGACGACGCGATCGCGGACATCAAACCGTCCGCCGCCCAGAACCCAGAAGCGGACCGGCAGCGAGCCGCCCGCGCCTCCTCCCCGCACGCCGCCACCCAGCGGGCCACGCCCTCCGCCGGCACGACGTCCGAACCACCGGCCACCGCGCCGCCGCCCCGGTCGCCGCGCACCCGATGACCTCGGCCACCGTCCCTTTTCCGGAACAGGAGCTGCCCCGATGACCAGCAGAAGAGCGCCGCGCACCCCGCACCGCCTTGTCCGTTCTCCCTCCTTGGATCCGCCATGCCCGCCCCGCGTACCAGCGCGCCCTCGACCACCACCGGCTCCGACGCGCTCCTCTACCTCCTGTTCGGCGTCCTCGGCGCCGCCATCGCCTTCGGCTCCCTCGCCTGGCTGACCGGCAACCTCACCAACTCCCTCGTCGGCGCCGGCCACTGGGCGCCGTTCAAGGCCACCGACGCGCTGCTGCACCCCGACGTGCTGTGGCCGCACCTGAGCCCCACCGCCCTGCTGGTCGGCGCGCGACTCGTCCCCGGCCTGCTCTCCGTCTGCCTCACCATCACCGGCCTGGTCCTGTGGCTGCGGCTGCGCGGCGGCGCGAAGAACGGCCTCGCCCGCAAGCAAGATCTCGCACCACTGCTGGACAAGGAGATCACCGCCAAGGCGAAGAGCCTGCGGCCGAGCCTGTCCGATCTCAAACCGAAAGAGGTCACTCCCGCCGACCGCGGCATCCTCGTCGGCACGCTCTCCCCGGGCCGAGCCGCGGTCCGCGCCTCCTGGGAGGACGTGATCGTCGCGATCATGGCCCCGCGCTCCGGCAAGACGTCCGGGCTGGCGATCCCCGCGATCCTCGCCGCTCCCGGCCCGGTGCTGCTGACCTCGAACAAGGCGGCGAACGATGCCTTCACCGCGACAGTGGACGCCCGCGCCGAGGTCGGCACGATCTGGACGCTCGACCCGCAGCAGATCGCCCACCACCCGCGCGAGATGTGGTGGGACATCCTGGCCGACGCCCGCGACCTGGCCGGGGCGAAACGTTTGGCCGGGCACTTCGTCGCCGCTTCGGTGGACGAATCCAGCGGCTCCGACTTCTGGTCCACCGCCGCATCGAACACTCTCGGTGCGCTGTTCCTGGCCGCCGCCAGCCACCGGAGCCCGATCACCGATGTCCTGGCCTGGCTCGCCTCCCCTGCCGACCGCACTCCGGTGGACCTGCTCACCGATGCCGGCCACGACGCCGTCGCCGCCCAGCTCCAGGGCACCGTCAGCGGGGCCACGGAAACGCGGGACGGCATCTACGAGACCGCGCGGCAGTACGCGAGCTGCCTGCTCGACCCGGACGTCGCCGCCTGGGTCACCCCCAGCAAGCACCTTCCCGAGTTCAGGCCCTCCGCGTTCGCCACCTCCCGCGACACGTTGTACCTGCTCAGCAAGGATGGCGGTGGCTCGGCATCGGCGATCATCGCCGCAGCGGCCGATGCGGTGATGCGCGCGGCCGTGGTCGTCGCCGAGCGCTCCGGCGGGCGGCTCGACCCGCCTGCCCTGTGCGTCCTCGACGAGGCCGCCAACGTGTGCAAAATCGCCGATCTCCCCGACCTGTACAGCCACCTGGGCTCACGGGGCGTGATCCCGATGACGATCCTGCAGTCCTACCGGCAGGGGCAGCGGTGCTGGGGCGAGGCGGGCATGGACGCCCTATGGTCCGCCGCCACGATCAAGATCATCGGAAGTGGCATCGACGACGCCGACTTCGCTGACCGTCTGAGCAGGCAGGTCGGTGACCACGACGTGCAGACGACGTCGGTGTCGACCAGCGACGGCGGCAAGTCCACCTCAGTGAGCATGCGCACCGAACGGATCCTGCCCCCCGACGCGATCCGCGCGCTCCCCAAGGGGAAGGCGCTGCTGCTCGCTACTGGTATCCGGGTGGCGATGCTCGAACTGCGGCCCTGGTACAAGGAGCCCGCCGCCAAGGTGGTCGGTCCGGCCTCGGCCCGCGCGACGAAGGCCATCACCGAGCGGGCCATCGCCAAGTCCCTGGGCCGCGACGACTTCGGGCTGTCGGCATGAGCGCCCCGACGCCCAAGGTGCTCTCGCTCGGTGCCGGGGTCCAGTCGACATGTCTGCTGCTCATGGCCGCCGAGGACCATCCGCCCGGCCTGGACGTGGCGATCTTCGCGGACACAGGCTGGGAGCCCAGCCGAACCTACGAGAGTTCCTTGCGCATCAATGTGCACATCGTTTCGTGGCGGCGCAGTGATCCATCCGGGGCTTGCTCGTCCCACGAGTCAGGTTGACGGTCGTATGCGACATAGCCCAGTCGTTCGTACAGCGCCCGAGCCCGCGGATTGTTCTCCTCCACGCCGAGCTCGGCCTGCCACAGACCTCGGTTCCTGATCCGAAGCTCCGCCGCTTCAACAAGGAAGGTGCCAATCCCGCACGACTGCAATGCCGGATGGACTGCCAGCTGCCAAAGAGTGCCGACACCCTCCTTGACCCGGTAGTCGACGCCACCCTTCGCCACAGGAATGTCCGTTGAAGGGCAAACCGCAAGGTAGTCGACCTCGCCGAGCCGGGCACGCTCCAACTGCCTCGCGACGCTGGCCAGGTGGTGCTCGGACCCTGACCACCCGCACGACACGAGGTCCGCACGCACCAAATCGCGCGCCGACAGCTTCAACACAACGTTGATCATCTTCACCACCTCCAACCAGCCAGCATCCATGCCGGTCACGCGGGAATCAATGCCGTTTCCTCGGCCGTACTCCTGGGCCAGCCACGGCCTCACGACCCACTGGCATGCGCCCCTTCAGCTCACGGCCTGATGCTCCCCCCTCTACCTGTTCAGGAGTCCCCTCGTGTCCTCGCGCACTCCATCCTCCCCTCTGGCACGCTCCGAACGCCTCGCCCAGTCACCGGTCGTCCGGCGCGGCGGCCAGTGGTGGCTGGTCACCCGTTCCGGCTCGATCCTCGCCACCGATCCGACATTCACCGGCGAGCTGGACCGCTTCGCCGGCGCGATGGCCGCCGCCGACCAGGCCATCGCCGATCTCCGCTCCCAGCAGGCTGATCCGCCGACTCCCCACCCCGGGCTGCAGCGATGAACCCGCTGCTGAGTGCCGAGCAGGCGGTGCTCGGCTCGGTGCTGCTCGACCCCGGCCAGCTCGCGCACCTCGACTGGCTCGCACCGGATCACTTCTACCGGCCGGTCCACCAAGCGCTGTTCGCCGCCCTGCGCAAGCTGCGGACCGAGGGCCACCCCGCCGTGGCGACCAAGGAACCGCTGCCGCTGTCCTGGGTGACCGACGCGGTCGACGAGGCCAGCCACCACGTCCGGGGGCTGACCTCTGTATACGCCCACACCCTGATCTCGGCCTGCCCGCGTCCCGAACACGCCCCGGTGTACGGCCGGATAGTGCTGGAGGGCGCAATCCACCGCAGCGTGACCGAGCACGCGATCCGCCTGCACCAAGCGGCCCGTGCCGACGCCCTCCAGGGCGAGGTCAAGGGAGCGCTGCACTATGCGGACGTCCTGACCGGGGTACTCGGCGACCTCGCGCGCCGCTGGGGGTCCGAACCGCGCCCGGTCGCGCCTGCCTCGCCACCGTCTACAGCACCCGTCGCGCCGCCGCCGATACGGGCGGACCAGGTCGCCGAGGACGAGCAGTTCCTGCTGGCGGTCCTGGTCGAGCGGCCGAAGGCGATGGACGAGGTCGTCGGCTGGCTGCGACCGGGTGATTTCGCCGACCCCTCCCACGGCCAGCTCTACCGCTGTCTGGGCGCACTGCACCACCGTGGCGAGCCCATCGACAGGGTCACTGTGCTGTGGGAGGCCCAGCGGCGCGGTTTGCTGGCCGACGGCACGCTGACCGCCGAACAGCTCACCGCCATCTGCGACGGCGTCGGCCCCGGCAGCGCCGAGTGGCTCGGCGAGCAGATCATTCGCTCCTCCGTCGCCCGTACGGCCGCCACCTCCGCCCGCGCCATCCGCGCCCTGGCCGAGAACGAGACCCTGGCCCCCGGAAGGCTCATCAACCACGCCCTGCACGCGCTCGGGCCGCTCGACGAAGTGCGCGCCCGCTGGCAGACCGCGAACGGCCACCCCTCTCCGACGCCACCCCCCGCGCCGCAGGCCGAGGGGCCCCCGACGGCGCGGGTCCACGCCGCCCTCGCCCGCAGCACACCGCAACCGGCCGCGCGGTCCTCGGAATGCCCAGGCCCAGCCTCCACGCCATCAGCCGCACGACCGCCCTCGCGCACCCACGGCTGACCCGCCCTCACCCACCGACCCAGCCCATCCGACTGTCCCCACCTCTGGAACGCACCATGAAAAACGCCCCCCTCTCCGACGCCCTGGCCCTGCGCGCCACGGCCTCCACCTTCGACGCCCAGCGCGGCAAACTGCCAGTGCCTGGTGACCCCCACCGCTCGCCCGATGCCGTCGCCGTCGCACGCCAGATCTCCGAACTTGGAAAGCTGATCACCGACTTGGGCGACGAGCTCCTCTTCCGTGCCGCCGACCCGGATCAGGCGCCCCACACCGCTCGGGTGATCACCAACTTCGCCGCCGCCGTCGAGCTCGCAGGCGAAGCAACTTCCGCCGTGGGAGCGGTGGCCCACCAGCTCGCCTTCCTGAACCAGACCGAGAGTCTGCGCGACCAGCCCGACGCCAGGGATGCCCGGGAGACAGCCGTACGAGTGATGGAGGAAGCACTCGCCACCGCCGACGCGGCCCTGCATGACGGGGCCAACTCCCTGCACTCAGCATCAACAACGGTCTCTCCCGCGTCCGTTCGGCTCCAGGCTGCCTGCAGCCGGTCCACGACCGCCGCGCCCGCTCCGGAGCTGCCACCTCCCGACGTCACCACGGCGGTGGCGGCTCCCTCGGACCGAATCGCACGGAGCCGATGACATGGAGACCACCACCGCGCGAGGGCCGTTGATCGGCTCGCTCTGCTCGGGTTACGGCGGTCTGGACCTCGGGGTCCAGACCGTCCTCGGCGGCACCCTGGCCTGGCACGCCGAGATCAACCCCGACGCCGCGCGCATCCTGGCCCGGCACTGGCCCGGTGTGCCCAATCTGCAGGACATCACCACCGTCAACTGGGCCGATGTGCCTCGGGTGTGTGTCCTGACGGCCGGCTTCCCCTGTCAAAGACGTCTCCGTCGCCGGCCGCAGGGCCGGACTCAACCCCCACACCCGCTCGGGGCTGTGGCTGCACGTCGCCCGTGCGGTCGAAGCCCTCCGCCCCTGCTTGGTCGTGATCGAGAATGTCCGAGGTCTCCTCACCTCGCCCGCCGGTTCCCCTGGCGACGTGGAATTCTGCCCGTGGTGTCTGGGAGACGACCCAACCCAGCCTCCTGTGCGGGCACTTGGTGCCGTACTCGGCTCCCTGGCCGATCTCCGGTACGACGCGAGGTGGTTCGTGCTTCGTGCCTCCGACGTCGGAGCCCCCCATCGCCGCGAGCGGACCTTCCTCACCGCCTGGCCCGCCGAGCACCCTGTTCAAGACCCCGACGAGCAACATCGGGAAGAACGGCGGCTCCCAGCACCCGTCGAAGCGGAAGAGCGGCGGCCACGGCCCGAACCTGGCCGACGAAGTCGAGTGGCTGCTGCCCACGCCGAAGGCATCGGACGGGACCAAGGGCTCGCCGAACCAGCGGCACGGCAACGGGGACATGACGCTGCCGAGCGCGGCAGCATCGCTGCTGCCCACCCCGAGGGCGAACGACACCGGCACTCCTGTCCGCCGTCCGAGCAAGAGCTGGCGCTCGCCCCAGTCGGTGGTGGTCCTGCCGCTGTGGGCGGAGGCGACCCTGGAAGCTGGGGAATCGACGGGCGATGGGGAGCGTACGCCTCCGCAATCGGCCGATGGGAGAACCTCACCCGCCCCGCTCCGCCGCCCACCGACGCTGCCGGACGCCTGCGCGCCGACTTCGTGGAGTGGATGCAGGGCCTGGCCCCTGGCTGGGTGACCGCCACTCCGGGACTCGGCCGACCGGCTCAGCTCACCGCGCTCGGCAACGGCGTGGTCCCCCAACAGGCCGCCCGCGCCGTGCAGTTGCTGGCACCGTCCTTCCCGCGCTGCCCACGCTGCACCGCGCCGTAGCGCTGCACTACTGCCTTTCTCCGGCCGTACCAAATCGCGGAATCTCCGCATCCTCTTGCCTATGCCGACCTGCGAACGGAGCAACGCCATGACCTCCAGAAGAGCGCGCCGCACCTCGCCCCCGCCCTGCTCGCTCACTCCCTTGGATCCGCTATGCCCGACCCCAGCAAGGCCGCCCCCGAGCCGTTCCGTGTTCCCGACGGCGATCTCGACGATCTCGCCAGCACCCTCGCCAAGACCATGTCGGAGGTACGCCAGCACGGTGTCATCCTCGACCGCCTCGGCTCCGAGCCCGTCGCCACCCCTCAGTCCACCGCCGACGCCCCCACCGCGGACACGGCCGACGCCGACAAGGCCGACGTCCCGGCCTCGGTGTTCATCCTCGCCCTGGGCGGCGAGGCGTACGCCGTCGAACTGGCCGCGCTCAGCGACTGGGTGAACTACCTGTTCCTGCCCGTCTACGGACGAGAGATCAGCACCACCCGCCCGTGGTGCGACCAGTGGCACCAGCATCCCGAGGCTGTGGCCCGGCTGCACGCGCTCTGGCTCGCGTGGCAGCAGCTCACTGACGCCGAGGCCGGCCTGTCCGGTCCCTCAACGTGGCACCGCGACCACCTTGACCAGGCCCTGGTCCATCTCCGTGCCCCCGACGGCCCCTTCGCCGCATGCACGACGAGCCCAACCCGGCCCAACCACCGCGTACTGGCCACCCCGGCGCCCGAGCTGGCGGGAGCCACCCAGTGACCACCGAACTCGACTTCCGCCTCGACGACTTCGAACCCATCGACGCCGCCTCCGAACTCGCCGAGAGCAGCGTCTGGGCCGGAGACCTGACCGTGCTGGCCGAGCACCACACCACCCCGAACGGGTCGCACAGCTACCTCGTCGCCCACGACGGGTCGGTGACCTGGGGCGTCCCCGGCGAACCACAGCTCGTTGCCATCAAGATCACGCGGGATCTACGCGAGCGCACGTTCACCTTCGAGACCGCGAACCACGCCGGTCTGGCCTTCGCCCAGAACTGGCTGATCGACCATGGCTGCCCGCCCGAGCAGATCGCCCAGACCGGCGGGGACTCCCTGAAACCCGCCGACGATCTCACCCTCTGGATCGAGCAGCAGATCCGGGAGTCAGGCTCTCGCTACAAAGTCCTCGACAGCTGGACCTCGGACTTCGCCCCGTGCGAGACGTGGACATTGACCCGTGACTCCAGCGCCGCTCAGGCACCGATTCGTGTCTTCCTCGAAGAGGGGAACCACGACGCCCACACGTACACGATGCGCGAGGGCTCCTTCGCCGATGAGGCCGCCACCCTGCACTGGCTGGAAGA
This sequence comes from Streptomyces sp. NPDC005181, assembly GCF_040608395.1. Taxonomy (NCBI): domain Bacteria; kingdom Bacillati; phylum Actinomycetota; class Actinomycetes; order Kitasatosporales; family Streptomycetaceae; genus Streptomyces; species Streptomyces sp. NPDC005181. The sequence goes on along the minus strand of NZ_JBEXID010000002.1, from coordinate 207,673 downwards.
CCGCAGCAGTCCGCTGCCGCAGCCACCGGATTACCGCGGTGAGGCAGCCGCCCGGCTGACCCGCGCCGCCCTCGCTCGGTCAGCGGGCGCCTCCGCGATCCCGAATGCCGGCCTCGACACGGGCAACGCGCCGTCGACAGGAACCGCCCAGCGCCCGAGCCCTGGGAGGTCGATGTGAGCCGCGCCCGCTTCGCCTTCGCCGCGCACCCGGATGCCATCGCGGACCTGCGTGAACTCCCTGCCGACATCCGCGACCTGGCGCTGCTGGAGCTGCAGAACCTGGTCCACGGCAGCGACGACTGTCTGCCGCTGACCGGCCGCCTCGCAGGCTTCCACAAGGTCTACATCGACCCGGCCGTCTCCTACCGGATGGTCATCCAGTTCCGCCCGGCCCCGCTCACCTCGACCCACAAGCGCGAGATCTACCTCGTCGCGGCCGGGGCCCGGGAGGACTACGCGGTCTACCGCACGGCCCAGCTCCGCACCAACCGCACGGGCCTCGGCCGGCTCGCCGACATGGACCCGGCGACCGAAGCGCGAGTCCAGGCAGCCCGATCGCGATCCCCCCACGCGGTCGACCACGCCGCGTCCCTCGCGGCCACCGCACCGGCGGCAGCCAGCCCCACCGCGCCCGCCGCCTCCCGAAAGGCCCCGCAGCGATGACCGCCGACCGTACGCCCGTGGCCCGCGCCGAACTGGCCGCGCTGCTCACCGACGCCGCACAGAGCGTCTCCGGGGTCCTGACCACCGAGTACCCCACCGCTGCCAGCCGCTCCTACTTGCATCCCGTCCTCGGCGCGCTGTCCGCCGGACCCCGGGTGGTCTGCGAGTTGAACGACCGGCTCGAAGGGTTCGTCATCGAGGAGCCGCTTCCCTCCACCCCTGCCGGTCTGTTCACCCTGGCGTCCTACGCCTCCGCGCTCGGCTGGCTCACCGAGTCCCTCGCTGAGCTGACCGCCTCCGTGGACCAGATCTGCACGCGCGTCGGCATCCCCGCCGAGCCGCCGGACCCGGCCTTCGCCGCGCCGTCACCGGCGGCGCAGGACGACGAGTTCGACTTCGCGTTCAGCGCGCTGGAACTGGCCGCCATCCGTACAGCCGCTGAGGCTGCCGACCTGAGCCCCGGCGACTACGTCGAGGTGCTCTCGCAGTCCCTCCTCGCCGCCTCCCGGATCACCGACGCCTGCATGGAGATCTCCAGCGGCCTACTCGAAGACGCCGCGTACGTCCTCGGCGAGTCGACCGACCACGTCTGGTTCGGCGAGGGCCCCGACAGCCTGCCCACCCTGGTGCGCTCCCTGCTCGCCCGGATGGAGGCGGCCGAATGAACCCCCATGACATGGCGAAGCGGCCCGGCGCGCACTTGGTCGCCGAGGAGTTCGGTGTCGAGAACTCCTGGGCGTTGAGCGACGACCATCCGCCCCGCGACCCGATTCACCTCGTCGGCAGGATGGTCGCCGAAGCCGCTCGCGATGTCGACGAGTTGCACGGCGAACTGGCCCGCGCCGCCCAGTCCGCAATCGAGCTTCTTGAGCCCATAGGGCGGGGCGACCACGCCGGCATGCGCGGCTGGTACGGCATCCTGCGCACCACGGGCCCACAGATCGAGCTGCTCGTCGCCCGCCGGGGTGCGGCGTACGAGCAACTGACTCGGGCCATGTCCACGTACCGCCGCCTTCTGCCCGAGTCCGACACCGCGCCAGCCTCGAACGCACCGCGCCAGAGCCTGGGCCTGGGCCTGGGAGGCCCTGAGCAGGCGCCGGGGCGGGACGACAACTGGGCCATCGCGGGTGGTCGCCAGCTCCGAGCCCTTGAAGCCGTGGAGGCGGGCGGGCTTCGATTCCACCGGAGCGGGGCCTACGGCTACATCTATCTCTCCGACGGACGGGGCCAACGCCCCAACCCGGAGATCTGGCCCGAAACCGTCCAGCGACTGGTCACGGCCGGGCTGTTGGACCAGGACACCAGCGAGGGGCTGTACCGGCCTGGACAGCTCCTCTCGCTCACGCCGCAGGGCGAGGCGGCCCTTCGAGATGCACGTACGGCCACGTCACGCGTATCCGCCGCACTCAGCCGCAGCGACACTGCGGCGATCTCCGTCGTCGTCGCCGATTCGGCTGTCGCACCCGCGACAAGCGCGGCCACCAAGCCTTCCCGTTCCCGCTGATTCCCCCTGGAAAGGACGTCCCCCATGTCCACCGCGATCAACACCCGCCGCTTGGTCGAGCACCGGTACGGCCGCCCGCTGGAGGACCTCCAGCGCCACGGCGCCCATGGCGGTTCGGGCGATCCCGTTCTGCCGATCGTGCTGCGGCGGCTCGGTGGTCTGGCCGAGACAAACGCCCAGGCCCGTGCCGCCCGCCGCAACCTCGACGCGGCCTGGCAGCGCTGCCGCTCCGGCGAGCACGCCCTCGACGAGCTCGTGCTGCAGTACGCGGCCGAAGTCGTGGACCTCGAACGCCAGGAGCAGTCGGAAGCCGAGGCGGTGTGGGACCTGCTGGACGTCCGCCTCCTGCTTGACCAGCCTGCCGCCCGCCGGCCTTCGGCTCGGCGAACCGGACCCGCGCCCGGCGATGAGGACCTCATGGCCATCGCCCGCCAGGTCGCCGCCCGTCTGCCCCGGCTCAACCGCGAAGCCCTGCGACGGGGCCTGCGCGACCGAGGCATCCACGTCAGCAACCGCCGCCTCGGCACCGTGCTCCAGCGTCTTCGCGCCGAGCGCGGCCCTCACTGACCCACGCCCCGGCGCCCGATTCACCCTTCGTCATAACGGAGTTACCGCCATGTCCATCCCCGTACAGCCCGCAACCTCCCAGATCGGCTCCGTCGACGCGCAGCGCGTCGAGGACGCGCTTTCTCTGATAGCGCCGAAGTGGACCAACTGGTCGGCGCAGACCCTGGCCCAGCAGGGCGGCCCCATGCGTGTGCGTGATGTCGCCGCCCGGCTCCCCTTCGTCAGCGAGCAGTTCGTCGGCAAGCGGCTGGCTCAGATGCACGCTGACGGGCTGGTGACCCGAGCCGGTGATCGGCACGGTGCCCCGTACCAGCTCAGCGGGTTCGGCAACTCACTGTCCTCGGTGCACGGGGCCTTGTCCGACTGGTCCCAGGCGAACCTGCCGCTCGGCAAGGTGGCCGGTGCAGAGCGCGTCGAGGACGCCGTGCGCCGGCTGCACCTTCGCCACTCGACCGCCGTGATCCAGGTCCTCGACGCGGGCGGGCCCATGCGGTTCGTCCGCATCGCCGAGGAGGCCGGGCTGGACAACGGCTTCACCCGGCAGCGGCTGATGCGGCTTCAGCTCGACGGCCTGGTCACCCGCACCGGATCGCGCCGCGGCGATCCGTACGTGCTGACCGATGCCGGGCGGGCGCTGGGCCCGGTCTACACAGCCGTCGAGCGCTGGAGCAACCCCGTCGCCACGCCGCGTCCCGCCGCTGCCCCGGTCGCGGCGGCCACGCGCACCCACACCGGCATCCCGCTGGGGTCGGACGGCATCCGTACCGCAGCGGCTCTGCGTCGGAGCACCGCCGCGCCGAGCTCCCTCTTCAGCCACGCCCCGCAGCCGCGGGTGCCGGCGGCCGTCACTGCCCGGTCCGCCCCCTCTCAGGGCCGGTGATCGGCGTGGCACTGAGAGCGAGCCGCGTCTCCCGGTTGCCACGAAGCCCGCGTGCCTTCAAGCAGCTCGTTCCGCTGCGCACGCGGGCGCGTTCCCCTCCTTACGCCCCCGGAGCCTCGACTATGAGCACCCAGCAGCCCTACGACCAGCATCCCTACCAGGAGGTACTGGTCAGCCCCATGTACCTGGCCGAATCCAACGGGACCGGAGACGCTGGCTTCGCCCCCGTCGCCCGCTGGCCGCACCACTATCTCGACGAGGGTCCCTGCCAGCTCCTTGTTACCTCGCCCGACCAGAGGATTCGTATCGGCTGGTTCGGCGACGACTTCGAGCTGTGGAAGATCACCGCAGCCGAGGACGCCGTCTCCGCACCCCGCTGGACGGCAACCTTCAACCATGTCACCCCGGCGGAGATCGTCGCCGGTCTCACCACCGCTCTGGCCCACGACTACGCCGAAGCCGACGCCGCTGACGGCAACGGGCGTTTTCTGGCGAGCCCGTCGTTGTACTGGGCCGACGCCGTCCGGCCGCTGACCGATGCTGGCTGGACCCGCGACGGCGGGGCCAAGCGCGGCACCGTCGAGATCATCGCCCCTGACGGACAAGCAGGCGTCCTGATCGACAACCGTCTCTCTGACTGGGACGACGAAACCGTCACGCTGTGGGCCGGTCCACCAGGATGGGGCACTCGCGCGGAGGCGGTCTTCACAGCCCGCACCCCGTCCCACTTGATCGCCGCGACGGCAGCCGCCATGACCGATTCAGCCCCGGTGCTGCGTGAGCGGCATCAGCTCGATCGCAAGGTGGAGCACCTGATCACGCTCACCCCCGTCGGCCCAACCGTCCCCCAGATCTCTCGGGCTCCGACCCCACTCGACGTGCGCCGCACCGCTGTCGCCCAGGCCGTCCACCGCGCTGCACGCGCTCCGCAGACAGCCGCCGACCTCCGGGTCATGGCCGCCCGCAGCCGCACGGCGACTTCGGCACAGAACCGGTCGAGCACGTCCGCGCACACTCTCGGGGCCCGGCCTCTGGCCAGCCCGTCGGCCCCGCGGCACAGCCGCTGACCCCTGGGCTCCGGGCCTTCCGGGGCATCACCTCTGACCGAAGCAGCACCTCCGAATGCCGGGAGTTCCGCCATGCCCGACACCACCGCGCTCGACCAGGCCACGGCCATGATCGAGAAAGCCTGGGGCCGCCCTATCGAAGCTCTGGAGTCCCTCGCGGTCCGCCGCCCCGCCGAGGACCCTCTCCTGCGCTCGGCGATGCATATCCGATCGACCCTCATCGTCTCGAACAACACGGTCGCCGTCCACCAGGACCGCTTGCACGCCCTCACCCGGCCCGGCCATGTGCCGGCCTTCTACGACCTGGAGCGGATCACGAGCTCGGCGGTGGACCTGCGGGTCGCGCAGGCCGAGAGCCGGACCGCCCTGCAGGCGATCAGCCACGTGATAGAAGCCCGCGAAGCCGCCGCAACAGCGGCCCGCGCACCGGCGGTTCGCTTGGCCCAGGCCGCTGTCGCCCGCTCGGCGCACGCACCGCGCGCCCTGGGCCAACCACCCGACCAGCCCGCTCCGTCGGCCGCTGTCGGTCCGACGGTGGCCGCGACCGGGCCGCGCCGCTAACTGCTCAGTCCGTGTCTTCGTCGCGGTGGGCTTCCCCGAACCGGGAGCCCACCGCGCGGGCCAGCTCCTCCACCGTCAGCTCGACGCGCCGCCCATCCGCGATCCGGTGCTCCGCCACGGCTTCCCCGTCGCGCTTCTCCTCGGTGTCGGGCTTCGTACGCACGGCCCACTGGCCGTCGGCGACCATCGCGATGTCACCCACCGTCCACGGCCGCCCGGCCGCCCGGATCTTGCGCTCCAGCCCTGCTCCGTCCCAGTGTCTGCTCGCCTCCGCCACGTCTTCTCCCCTTTCGGCTTCGTACGGCCTTGCATCGCAACCCAGTTACGACAACCGCCCTCGCCGGTCCATTCCCCGGCCCGTCGGAACAACGCTCCCGACGGCCAGTTCGCCCACGGCAGACACCACCTTCCGGGAAACGACTACGTACTTCGGCACACCGCATGTCAACGTACGGGCGTCGGGAAAAGTCGCAGGTCAACGAAGGGAACGTCTAGTCGTGAGCGCCTCCAGTACCCTCCTGCCCGCTGTCGTCTGCCCCGCCGTGGAGGAGCGCGCCTGGCTCTCCAGCGACCACTGCGCGGGCCCGGTGCTCGAACTTCTCGGGGCGCTCGGCTGGGCGATGGTCGACACCCCGGAAGTCAACGTGCTCTGCACCAGCCCGGACGGCCGCGTCTACGTCGGCTGGCTCCCCGAGGACACCGCCGCCTGGAAGCGGGGCATCGTCTGGCAGGTCCGGGTGGTCCCCGCCGACGCCGAGCCCTGGGTCCAGGAATTCGGCCTCTACACCCCCGCCGAGGCCGTCGCCGGATTCATCGCCGCCCTCGTCGCCACCCCCTCCCGCTGACCGTGCGGCGGCCGGGACACCCTCCCGGCCGCCGCACACACCGCACCCCCGCTGATCGACTCATTCATCGAGCCGACCGTCCCTGACCACCGAGAGGAACGCGTCTTGACCTTCCGCGCCCCGCTGACCAACCACCACGCCGACGGCACCAACTGCCCGGCGGACCACAAGCACACCAGCTCCGCCAAGCCGCTCCACCCCGACTGCCCCGGCCGCACCTACTCCCAGGCCGTCTGCTCCTGCGGTGACTGGCAGATGACGAACCCCGGCAAGGGCTACGTCAACGAGTCCCGCAGGCGGCACCTCGCCAGCCATCCCAAGCCGGAGGCGACCGGCCCGAAGGTCCTGCGCGACCTGCTCCGCCTCGACGCCCACTGACGCTCCAACAACAACCCTGCTTCGCCCAACCGGACCCGCTCCCGGAGGTTCCCGTGCCCCACTACCTGACCGTCGGCCACCTGCTCCGCCAGCTCCAGAACCTCGACCCCAACCTGCCGATCCGCCTCGCCGTCAACCCCGACTGGCCATTCACCCACTACCTCGGCACCGACGTCGTCGTGCGCGACGGCGTCGCGTTCATCGCCGACGACGGCCAGGAGGACTACCTCCCGCCAGCAGTCCGCGGCGCCCTCGCCTGGGCCTGACCCCGGCGCACCGACTCCGACAGGAGGCCCTCATCTCACCGCGACTCCACACTTGCACCGCCCGCCCGCTGCACGGCCTCGCCCTGCGACCCATGCCGTCCGGAGTGCGCGGCGCACTCGTCCACCGCGTCTCCGCCCTGCCCAACGGACCACTCGACGTCTCCTGGCTCCCGGCCGACACCCCCAGACTCCCTCTCGGACGCATCCGCCTTCACTGGGAACCCGCCTCCCTGTCGGGCTGGGACGTCACCGCCCACCTCGGGCTAGCCAACACCGAGGTCCATCTCGCCTCCTGGCCCGCCGCACCCGACGACTGGCCGCACCTGGTCCGCCCGACCATCCACGAGGTACGCGGCCTGTGCGCCGCCCTCGCGGTGGCCACCGCCGCCCTCGACCTCTCCAATCGCCTCGCCAAGGTGTGACCGCAACCGCAAAGGCCGCCCCGTGCCGATCAGGCAGGGGCGGCCTTGCCGTGCGCCCAGCCGCGCGTTGCGTACGCTCGTCACCGACAAACGAGGAGAACACGATGGCCGACGACCAGCAGCTCTGGGGGTATCCGGAGGTCGCCGCTCACCTGGGTATCAGCGTCCGAGCAGCCCGGAGCCGCAAGAGCCGGGGCAGTCTGCCGGAGCCCGACGACACCAGCGTGCCGGACCGGCCGCGCTGGAGGCCCGCTACCTTCCAGGGCTGGCAGCCCGTCGGCCGGGGGTTCCGTAGCGACCTGCACGGCACCGCTCAGCACGACGGCACCGCATCCGGCTGACCGGCGGTCGGGTCCGCCCGTAGGCTGCGGCCATGACGACCGACTCGCCGATGCCGTCCCCGCCGTTCCCTCGCCCAACAGCGCCGTGCTCCGGGTGGTCGTCGCCAACGCCATCGCATCGGTCCGCAGCGGCGAAGCCTCGGTGGAGGAGGCGATCCTCCACGCAGCCGTTCACGGCTGGTACGAGGGCCATGTGCAGGGCGAGGATGAGTGCCCTGGCTGCGACCTCCGGGGCGAGCTGCCCAAACACAGCAACCGCGGCTGACTACCCTGCACAACCGAGGAGCGCCACCGACGTGCCGGTGGCGCTCCTCGGCTTTGGGCGCTTCGCTCGCCCGACCAGCAAGCCCAGCGCACGTTCCATCACGAGCCTGACCTAGGAAGGTATGACGGGCGACCCCAGCGCGCTATGAGACCAACTATCCGAAGACCTGGTCGAAGTCGTCGACGACCAGGTAACTCACCCCGCTCTTAAGGGCTTGGAAGTGCTTCGCCCCGCACCTGGTCTTCCCCTTCTCCGCGGGACGGAGCAGGCCAGCCTGCTGGGTGCTCTTGGTCTCTATCACGAAGTACAGGCGTTCGCCCTCGGAGGAGTTGCGCACGATCGCCCAGTCGGGGTTGTAGGTGCCGAGCGGAGTGGGGATCTTGAACCAGTCGGGGAGCTTGGCGTAGACCTTGACGTCATTGTGCGGCTCTTCGAGTCGGTCGATGAACTTCCTCTCGTTCTCGGAGTCGTACACGACGTCCTCGTACACGCTCTTGAGCGTGTTCTCCCGCAGGTTCTTGTCGAGGTACCCCATCAGCTCCTTCAGTTCGAAACGCTCCTGCGCGTAGTAGGCACCATCGCTGGTCCGCTCATACTTGACGCCCTTCACTAGCAACTGCTGCTTGCAGTGGTTGATGGCGGTGGCTGCCTCATCGATGAACTGCTGCGGGTTCCTGCGGAAGTCGGCCAGCCGCCCACTCTCGACGAGGATCCGCTGGATGGTCCGGCGCGTCAGCTGGGTACGGTTGTGCAGCTCGCTCAGGATGTCGGGCAGCGGGATATCTGTGTCGTTCAGCACGACGGGGGCCGACGCGGACGCTTCGGTCGCGGTGATCCCGACATCGCTTATCACCAGTTTGGCCTTGACCCACTGGAGGCGGGCCGACGGGATGGGCGGTGCCTCCTTCAAAGCTTCGGCGCAGTCCTCAATGAGGCTCTCCGTGGAGAAGCTCACCCGGTACGTGGTCCGGTACTTGATGCGCTCCCAGAGTTCCTTGAACTCCGGGCTGTCCAGTACGGCCTTCCGCGTTTTGACGGTCTTCTTCTTGTCCGCGTTCTTGATCGGCAGCCCGCTGGCGCGCTTGTGCAGTAGCTCCGCGACCTGGGCGGTCAGTGCGGCGAATTCCGGAGGCAGCTCGAACGTCTCCTCCGCGAGCGCGACACGCAGTGCATCCTGGATCTTTCCGGCGGGACTGAGGTAGCCCTGGGCCAAGAGATGGTCGTAGATCTTCTGTGACTGCTCGGATCCAAGGCTCGACAGACTGCCGTCAGGGGCGGCGACGGCGATGCCGGCGAACAGGTGAGGCTCGACCCGGCCGAAGCGGATGTCGGTCTCCTGCTCGATCTCTGACTGCAGTTCAGCTGCGAACTGTTCGAAGCTCTCGGTGGCCACGACGGTGAGCGTGTTGACGTCGAAGCCCTGTACGCGCTCGCCTGACTGGTTCACGGCCAGGCGCAGACCGCGTCCGATGGTCTGGCGGCGCTGGCGCTCGGTGCTCATCTCGCGCAGGCTGCAGATCTGGAACACGTTCGGGTTGTCCCAGCCCTCACGGAGTGCGGAGTGGGAGAAGAGGAATTTGAGGGGCTCGTCGAGGCTGAGCAGCCGCTCCTTCTCCTTCATGATCAGGTTGTAGGCGCTCTCGGCGTCGGAGCCGTCCCGGCCGCGCTCGCTGGTGTCCTTCCAGACGCCCTTCTTGTCAACGGAGAAGTAGCCGTTGTGCACCTGTTCGGCTGTGGACCGCAGGTCGACCCCTTCGAAGAGGGTCTGGTAGTCGGGGTGCGCGGCGAGCCGCCGGTACTCCTCCTCGAAGATCAGGGCGTAGTCGCCCTTAACCGGGTCCCCCTGCGCGTCGTACTGACGGTAGTGGTCAACCTTGTCGATGAAGAAGAGGCTGAGCACCTTGAGGCCCTTGGGGCGAAGGACCAGCTCCTTGTTCAGGTGCTCGCGGATGGTGCGGTTGATGAGCTGGCGCACCATCTCTCGAGGGTCCACATCGCCATGGGTCTCGCCCTCCTTCAGGTACTTGTCCACGCCGCCGCCATGGAGCTGCATGAACTTCGAGCCGGTGGCGGTGCGGATCTCTCCGACCTGGAGGCCCTCGTAGATATCGCGCTCGGTGATGTCGCGGAGCAAGTCATTGGGCTGCACCGTCTTCTTCACCCGGCGGATGCCACCGGGGGTCAGCGCGTCGACCTCGATCTGCGCGCTGAAGACGTTGCGCGGACTCTTGACGGACAGCAGGCGGACGTAAGGGCGACTGTGTGCGCCCTCGACAGTCCCGCCAGCGATCTCGATCTGCTTGACCAGCTTCTGCTCGAAGGCGTCGATCGCGTCCAGCCGGTGCACCATGTGGTGCTTATCCACGTGAGTGGCCGAGTAGCGCAGCGTGCAGAGCGGGTTCATCTCCGCGAGCGCCTGCTTGCCGGCGCCCTGTAGGCCACCGTCGACGCTCTGTGGCTCGTCGACGATCAGGATCGGGTTCGTTGCCCTGATCAGATCGATCGGCCGCTCGCCGCCGATCTGCTCACTGTCCTTGTAGATGCGGGCGGTGTCTTTCTTGTTGATCGCGCCGACCGTCGCGATCATCACTTGGACGTCTGCACTCGTGGCGTAGTTACGGACGTCGCCGAGCCGGGTGGAGTCGTAGAGGAAGTAATTGACGTGGGTTCCGTCGTAGAGATTCTTGAAGTGGTCCTCCATGATCTGGAGGGACTTGTAGACACCCTCCTTGATCGCGACGGAGGGGACGACGATGACGAACTTGGTGAATCCGTACCGTCGGTGCAGCTCGTAGATGGTCCGCAGGTAGACGTAGGTCTTCCCGGTGCCGGTCTCCATCTCCACGGTGAAGTTGAGGTCATGCGGATCCACAGCAGTGGACTGAGGCAGCTGGTTCTCCAGCTGCACGGCACGCAGGTTCTTAAGCAGCTCGTCCGGGAGCAGAGCCAGGCGATTGCCGATACCGAGGTCGCTCTCGGCGGCGAAGAGCGTGTCAACGGCTGCGGCGGTGCTGACCGTGAACTCGCTGCGGCAAGTCTCCTGGCCACGAAAGAGGCCGCAGACGGCCTCCCACGCCTGCCGCTGGTGTTCGAGCTCGGCACTGAAATGCAGCTTCATGTCCCGCCCTCCCACTAGAGACTGCGCACGATCATCTTGACCTGCGACTCCGGCTCGCTGTACTGCTCCAGGATAGCGACGATATTGGCCTTGGCCTCGTCGCTGGTGAAAGCGCTGTCGCGGAAATACACCTTCGTCTCGCCGACCGGGTCGAGCTCCTTGTGCCAGTCGATAATCCCGTGCGCGATGGCTTCAACGTCACCTGATGTGATCTTCTCCGGCAGGCAGGCGAAGAGCACGCCACCGCCAATGGCGTGAACGTCCTTGCCGCCGATCACGTGTGTCTCTATAGGCACGCACAGATCCAGGCCAAGGTGCAACAGCAGCTCGAAGAGCACGTCCTGCTCACTGCGGCCAGGGAGGATGTTATCGACACTGTCGAGAGTTTCCTGCTCGAGGTTCTCCGGGGTGGCGTTCCAAGGGCGGATGTTGGAGGCATCGAGCTTGTATACCCGCATGCCAATATCCCCATTTGTCGAAGAAGTCTCCTTGGCAATGGAAGCAGATGCCCTTCGGAGGCGCTCCTTAGTCAACTCCGCGACGCTATGCGCCTTACCGATGGAGTCGCAAAACTCCACCGCCGGTTTCTGGCTTCCATTATTTGAATCAAGACGCTCCGGGAGCTGCACGAGGATAAATCGCCGACCACCCAGGCCTTCGGAATTTGCTCGCATCACGGCCTCTCCCAAGCTCCCCGAGCCCGCAAAGAAGTCGAGTACAATATCTCCCGGAGAACTTCCAATCCGCGTTAGCAGCCGCAGCAGATCCACAGGCTTCGGAGTGTCGAATACCGACTTCCTCCCATAGATTACCTCGAGCTCACGAGCAGCATGCTGATTAAAAGGCATCTCTGGAAGGATTGATGGAGTCGTCATTCCATCCTTAGCCTCCGACATAAACAGCTTGCGCATGGGCGTAGTCGCCGTACCACTAACACCCCAATATAGGCGCGAGTCTGCTTGAAGTCGACCCATCTCCTCCTCCGAGTGCCTCCAGCAAGTCCCCTCGCGCGGGAATACGACCTGCCCCGTGTGTGGATTAGTGACCCCATAGTGGAGGGACTTCACATCACGGCCACCCTTGGCATTTGCCGTAGTGTCAATCTTTCGAAAAGGTCCACGCGAATCAGGGCCGTCCGGCTCGCGATAGACCTGATAGTAGGAGTCTGCCTTACTTGTCCGAGGCATCAAATTAAAGCTCTCCTCTGCGGCGGTCCGCAGGGATTCCCGAGCAACACTCTTTCCATAGACCAAGATATGGTCATGAACCGATCCAATGGTCCGATCATTCGGCGCGCCGTCACGCTTCTTCCAGATCAAATCAATAACGAAACACTCGCCGCCGAAAATTTCGTCGCAAACCAGTCGAAGATTAGCCACTTCGGTGGAGTCGATGGAAATAAAGATAGCCCCATCATTTCGCAAGAGATTTCGTGCCAGCTTCAGTCGCGGGTACACCATATCAAGCCAGTCAGTGTGAAATCGTCCAGACGACTCAGAGTTGCTGGAAACCTGAATGCCATCACCACCAACCTGCCCCGTCATTTTCAGGTAATTGTGAATGCTGTCGCGAAAATCATCTGCATACACAAAATCCTTGCCGGTGTTATACGGCGGGTCGATGTAGATCAGCTTCACCTTGCCGGCGTAGCTCTTCTGTAGGAGCTTCAGCACCTCGAGGTTGTCTCCCTCGATCATCAGGTTCTGTGTGGTATCCCAGTCCACGCTCTCCTGCGGGCAGGGCCGCAGCGTCCCAGCGCTCGGGGTCAGTGCGATCTGGCGGGCGCGGCGCTTGCCGTGCCAGCTGAGGCCGTACTTCTCCTCCCGCTCCTCGACCTCGCCGCCGAGCAGCTGCTTGAGCACCTCGAAGTCGATCTTCCCTTCAGTGAAGGCATCAGGAAAGAGCGCCTTCAGCTGCTCGACGTTGCCCGCCACGACGTCCATCGAATGCGTCTCCGCGTCGCCCGGCTGAACCCGCTCCATCGTCATCCCGCTCTCTGCTGTCCCGCTCATCCGACTACAACTTGCTCTTCGCCGCGACCAGCCTGGCCTGTAGGCGCTTAATCTCCAAGTTCAGATCGACCTGTCTGGAGGTCCGTCTCTCCTTCCGGGCCTCGCTGCGCAGCCTGGCGAGGTCCAGTTCCAGCTTGCTCACCTCCTCCAGCGCGCTCCGCCGTTCCTGCGCCTGCTCAACCGTGCCGGATGCCTTGAAAACACCGGTCACCCGCGCGGCGAGGAGCGCCAGTACGTGGTCCATCCACCCTTGGTAGAGGGCCAAGAGATCCGTCTGCGGCTGCTTGCCCATCGCGAGTTCGCGCAGGAACATCCGTTCCAGCTCCGAGGTCTCCGGCCCGGATGCCGCGAGCTGCGCGGACAGCACCTCGCCGTCGAGCACGGCTCGCTCCGTCTGCCCCTGCGACAGCCGTTTGAGCGCCATGGAGACGATCGGACCTGACCCTTCCTCTGAGTCCGTTGCGGTCACCAGAATCAGCGGGAGCGGGAAGACCCGGTGGACCAACTCGTTCACCCGCGCTGCCGCAGCCCCCGCGCGCAGCTCCAGAGTCATGACCTGGAGCTCCGGCACACACCGCACGCCGTCGTCATGTCCGCGAATACCCACCACCGTGGGCTTGACGACCGCGACCCACCGCAACTCCTCGATGCAGTCCCTCAGTCGGCGCTGGTCCGCCGCCGTGAAGCCTCCCTGCTCCACCAGCTTGCCCTTGGGTACGCGCACATCGCGCAAGCACTCCTGAGGAAGCCGCAGCGCCTCGACCACCTCATCAGTTCTCACGCCGATTTCCCCTCGCCTGTTCCGGCAGCACCCGGCAGCACGACCAGGAACGCCATCACCTCGAAGTCATCGACTCCGGCGAACCCACCCGCCAGCGCGTGCGTCCCCTCCATGCTGAACAGACTGTCAATCGCCCGCTCCTCCACCTTCCCTGTGATGGAACTCACAGCCGCTGCGAGCGCCCTGCGCGCTACGCGCATCTCCGCCCCCTTTCGGGTGACAGCGTCATATCGCGCACAAGCATCCACGTCAGACACGTCCTGCCCAGCCCCGGCCTTGCGCAGGCGGTCCAGGACATGCTTCGCCTGGCTGTGCGTCAGCAGCACCGCGCCGTCCTCCCCCACATGGACCAGATGGTGAGGCGCGAGCGGGTCCCCAGATTGGCTGGCCCGCTCTGCAGCCTTGCCCTCCGCCCGCAAACAGAAGATGATCCCCGGCGGCACGTCGCCTACCGCGTCAGCGGTGGTCACGGCGTGCGCGCCGAATGGTTCCTGCTCCAGTACCTGCGGATGCGCCTTGCTGTAGTCCGACAGGTCGACCCGAAAGTCGGTCAGTGTGAGGTCTGCGATGGAGACGCCGGTGGACAGGTCCTCCAGATCCAGAACCGAGTCCTGGAGCTTGAGCAGCTGGGTACGCCGGTACTCGAGGTCGTTCATCGCATTACCGCCCTCGGCGGTGATCATGTTCTCCTCGCCTGTGGCAGAGATATCGAGCAGAACCATGCGCCCGCTGACCCGCTGTTCCAGGTTGATGTACTCCTCCAGCTCCAGCTGCGGCCAGAAGTTGACGAGCTGGATGCTCTCGTTGGACGAACCGAGGCGGTCGATGCGGCCGAAACGCTGGATGATCCGGACCGGATTCCAGTGGATGTCATAGTTGACCAGCCAGTCGCAGTCCTGCAGGTTCTGCCCCTCGGAGATGCAGTCCGTGGCGATCAGCAGATCCAGTTCGCCCTCACTTCCAAGGTCCGTCGGCCGTTCCTTCGAACGTGGGGAGAACGCGGACAGGATCGCCGACAGGTCCCTGGGGAGCTTGGGCAAGGTCACCTTGTTGCCGCCCGCTCCGGTAACAAGTCCGGTCTCGATGCCCAGCTCGTCCTGAGCCCAGGCGGCCAGGTGCTGGTAGAGATACTTGGCCGTGTCCGCGAAGGCGGTGAAGACGATGATCTTCTGGTTGCCCTCGTTGATCGGGTTCCGGGTCTTGTCGGCGATCATGGTCTTCAGCTCTGCGAGCTTCGCGTCTCGGTCCGCGCCGACCTTCTCCGCATCATCGAGAAGGCGTGCGAGCCGATTGCGGTCCTCCGTGAGGTCCTGACTCCAACGGCGCAGGTCCACGTCCGTGAGCAGCACCTTGACCTTCTTGCCGATGAGGAGGCCCTCATAGGCCGGGTCATCGATGTCGATGTCCGCGATCTCGGGCGAGCCCAGGGAGCCGTCCTGGTGCGCGATGGCGGCCAGGAGGGACTCGACGTCGCGCAGCTGGCGCCCGACCGTCAGCCGAAACGACTCGATCGAACTCTCAAGGCGCTTGAGCACGTTGACGCGCAGCAGATTGACCAGACTGTTCTCCCGGTCCGCCTGGTTGAAGCTCCCCTTGCCGCTGGACAATTTGGTGCTGTAGCGCTCTTCGTACTCCGCGCGCTTTGCGGGCAGGACGTACTGCATCGGTGCGTAGGCAGCCAGCCGCAGCCGGCGGATCTCGTCGTTAAGTTCCTTGATCGACTGGAATTCCCCGAGAATGTCGACGTCCGCCTTGACGTTGACGGGCTTGCGCCGTTCCGGGAAACGACCCGTCTCGCTGGTGCCGTAGTACTTCTCCACGTGCCTGCGCGACCGGGCGATGGTGACCAGATCGAGCAGTGCGAAGTAGTCGAAGCCGAGCATGTCGATCAGCCGCGCGGGGCTGCGCTCCTGCGGATCGAGGTCCTGCCACGTGTTGAACTGGCGTTGGGCGCGGCGTGTCGTGGCGGCGATGCTCGCGATGCCACTGCCGGCAAGCGCGGCGTCGTCGCCCTCGGTTGCGAAGGCGATCTGGTTGCGCAGATCAGCGAGCCGGTTGTTCACCGGTGTCGCCGACAACATCAACACCCGGGTCTTGACGCCCTCCTGGAAGACCTGGCGCATCAGTCGGTCGTATCGGGTCTCCCCGCCCTGCTTGGGGGAGTTGGCGTTACGGAAGTTGTGTGACTCGTCGATAACGACGAGGTCGTAGTTTCCCCAGTTGAGGTGAGCGAGGTCGATGTCGCCGGACTGGCCCCGCTCCCGGGAGAGGTCGGTGTGGTTGAGGACGTCGTAATGGAAGCGATCGGCTGCAAGGATGTTACGGCGGTCGTTGGCTGCGTAGACGGTCCAGTTGTCACGCAACCGTTTGGGACAGAGCACCAGGACACGGTCATTGCGCAACTCGTGGTATTTGATCACAGCCAGCGCTTCGAACGTCTTGCCCAGGCCGACGCTGTCGGCAATGACGCACCCGCCATACCGGTTGAGCTTGTCGATCGCTCCGACAACGCCGTCGCGCTGGAACTTGTAGAGCTTGTTCCACACCACGGTGTCCCGGATGCCCGTCCTGGCATCCACGATCTTGTCCTCGTCGAGTTCTCCCCCCGTCGCGCTGAAGAGATGGTGCAGCACGAGGTGGTAGATCCGCGCGGGGTCCCGGTAGGTGGCCAGCTCGCGCAGCCGTTCGCCGAGCTCGGACGGTGCACCCGATTCCCCCGACGACTGGGACCACGCGTCTTCGAACCAGGTAGCGAGATCCGCGCTCTCGGTCCTGCCCTCGGACGCATGGACCAGGCTCATCCTGTTGCCGGGAGTGATCCCAAGGCCTGCCGTACTGAAGGACAACGTCCCAGCAGCTGCCTGCTGCGGCTCACCGTCAACGTTACGGACCACCATGGCGCCCTGCGGGACCGCACCGCCCGCCCAACGGACCTCGGCCCTGGCCTGCAGCCAATCCGCACAGCGCCCGGCCAGCCAGCGGGTACGCAGCTGATTGCGAGCGGCTCGATCGCCCGCACCTCCGAGCAAGCCGAGGTCAGCCTCTTCGCTCGGCAGAACCACCCGCGCACCGGCGAGTTTGGACAGCTGGTCCCGAAGCTCGGCGAACGCGAAGAGGGAGAGTTCTTGCGTGGCCAGATCAAGACGGCCCCCTGGCAGGAGAGCCGGGCGCATCAGGTCGATGAGCCGGTCATCCCCACGGTTGCCGACGATTCTCACTGTGTCCCTCTGCTCTCAGTTGCTTCGAACGTACCGCCTCATACCGACAACGCCTGCCGTCCGCACGCCACTCCGGACCAACGGCACGCTACGCAGCATCTTTCCCGATCAGCTGGTGAAGGGCGACCAATTCGGCAGGCTGAGAGGCCCTGCCTCGTGCGAACCCCGGAGCTGTCATCGGCCCCGCCTTCGCCAACGGCGTGTTCCGTACATGGCGAATTGCTGCATCCGAGGCAATTCAGCCTAGTTCTCCAGGTAGGTGCCGGCGAAGGCGCCATCGAAGCCGAGTGCGATCAGGCCCTGCTCGACGCTGGGGTAGGTCGTCCCGTCCGGGATGGCGATCATGGCGTCGAAGTCGGCGCGGCTGATCTCGGGCTCGAGCCACTGGTTGCTGCAGCGGCAGCGGACCCAGACGTTGCGGTCATGGTTGATGAGCAGCCAGTCGCGCCGGGCGAGGCAGGCCGAGCACATCACGGGGATCCCGCGCAGGGACAGCTGAGGTGGGTGGCTGAGGCAGCGCGTCGCGCTGGGTCCACTGGGAGGCTGCGTCTCGAACTGGAGCTGCAGCAGGGGGTCGCTTCCGGCGGGGACGGCGGGCAGGACGGGGGTCGGCTCTACGTGGTGGTCGGTCGTTCTGAGCACGAGCGTCGTCTCCCGGTCGAGGGCGTTCTCTGTTCATCCGTAACCGCCGGTGGAGCCGGTTGTCCAGAGGTTTCGCGCAGTCCGGCAGGCAGGTGGCGGGCCTGCCTGCCGGACTGCGGGTCAGCGGCGCGGCGCGTGGTTGCGCGGGTCCGGTGCGGCGGGACGGGTCGTTGTCGGAGGTGCGGTCCGGGTGCCGGTTCGGTTGGGCGTCGGCTTGGTTCGGCCGGTGCCAGCCTGCGGGGGGCGGGCGGCCTCGCCCGGGTGCGCGGGGAGCTGGGCGAGTCGGCGCAGTCGCCAGACCAGGACGTCGTTCACGTCCTCGGCGGTGTCGAGTTCGCGCATCTCGATGGCCTCCTGCAGCAGGACCTTGGGGTCGTGGCCTGCCTGCTCGGCCTGGGCCAGTGTGGCGGCGAGGGCGTCGGTATTCGTCTCGGCGTAGGCACGAATACCGCTGGCAGGGAGGACTGCGCGGATGGTGGTCTCGTACGTGCGGCGCTCGGATTCGGGCAGAGCGCGGCCGTGGTCGCGCAGGGCCTGCATGGGTGCGGTGGCGGCCTGACGGTAGGCGGCGCGCAGATGCTCGGCGGTCTGGCGGGAGGCTTCGGCCTGCTGGGCGTGACCGCGGGCTGAGTGCCAACGGGCGGCGGCCAGGGCGACCAGGACCAGGGTGGACACCAGCATGGCGGTAGTGCCGCCGTCCTCGCCACGGCCGAGCGCGCCGCCGGCCTGGATGATGCCCCGGGCCGCCGAGCGGATCGAGCGGGTATCAGCGCGCTCGGCGCGGACGTGGCTGCGGGTGGCGCGTTCGAAGGAGCGAGCGGCGGCACCAAGTTCGGCGCGAGTGGCGGCCGGAGAGGTCTGGGCAACCGCGTCCAGGAGTTCGCCGACTCCCACGAGTTGGGCTGCGGCATCTTCGTCGTTGCTGTCAAGCAGGATCGCGGCGCGCTCGGCGATCCCGGTCGCCGTGCGTCGCCCCCGTGCGGGCGGCGACCAGTCCGACCGGCCGCTGGCGGCTTCCGCCGTTGTAACCGCGTCGGCGGTTCCGTGGGCAAGGCGGCGCTGGATCTTCGGATAGGAAAGGTCGGGGGCCAGGGTCGAGCCCGCGAACCAGACCGGTTCGCGGTCGCGGTTGCGGTCGCCGGGCAGTGCGACGGTGTAGCCGAGGATGTCCCCGGACGGGGCGTGCCGGAGCTTGACGCGCAGGCCCGCCTCGCGAAGGCGGGTGAAGAACTCGGGTTCGCCGGCGGCTCCGGCGACGGCCTGGCGGACGGCTTCACGCAGTGTCTCGCGCGGTGTCTCGGGTCGGCCGGTGCGCTCGGCCTTGAAGCGCTCGGCGCTGGTGGGGGTCTTGGCTCCGGTCCCGTCGCCGGGCTTGAGCTTGCGCAGGCCCATCTCCTGTTCGATACGGCGGCATTCGGCCTGGGCCTTCTTGAAGTCGTAGTTCATCCTCGGACGGCGCAGGTCGCCTCGGACCATGGTGGCCAGGATGTGGATGTGGTCGTCGGCGTGGCGCACCGCGACCCAGCGGCAGCCGTCCGGGTCGCCATCGGGGGCGAGGTTGACGGCTTGGACCAAACGGCGGGCGACGGTACCCCACTCGGCATCGGTCAGATTCCGGTCGCCGGGGTCGGTGCGTACCGAACAGTGCCAGACGTGCTCGGCCGGTGCCTTGGTACCGGCCTGCTTGACCCGCAGGTCCAAGGCTGCGGCGAGCCGGGCCAGCGTGACCTTGGGGTCGGGGTCGGGGCTGGTGTCGCGGCCGGGGTCGGGGGCGAAGCCGTCCCAACTGCCGACGAGGTGGGGGTCTGCGTGCTCGTCGCGTTTTCCCGGGCCGTACAGGTAGACGAGCAAGCCGTGGGTGCGCGAGCCGCGTCGGATCTTGGGGACCATCAGAGGCGCTTCTTCACCAGCGTGTCGGCCGCGTCGTCTACGCGGGCCAGGAGGCGGGTCAAGGTCGTGAGGGCGTGGTCGAGTTCACCGGGGCGGGGCTGTCCTCCGGCGTTGTGGACGAAGGCGATCTGGTTGATGTTGTTGCCGATGCGGGAGATGGCGGTGCGCAGGGCGGCCAGCTCGTCGATGGCGGCATCGAGCTGTTCGTTGGTGTGCGCGGTGGTCGAACCACGGGCGACGGCGAGGCCGGCGGCGGCGAGGAAACGGGCGACGGTGACGGCGCGCTGCTTGGCGGCGGCGGTGATCTCGGTCTTCTCGGTGTCGGACAGGCGCGTGGTCGTCTTGTGGGTGCGCTGGCTCGGGTTGCGGGTGCGTCGGCGCGGCGTGCGGTCGGGGAACGCGGGTTGGCTCGGGCTCTGCTGCTCGCGCGGAGCGCGGTCGTCTGCTTCTCCTCCCACGACCGGCGCCCCCTGGTGCCGGGAGTCTGGTTGGTCCCCGAGCGCCCTCGCTCGGGGACCAACCAGACTTCCCCCACCCCCCTGGGCGGGGGCAAGTGCATACGACGGGCCGTAGGACCGTCGTATGCGACAACTTGCTCCGCCAGAAGCCGTGTTGGGGTCACGCTGCGGTCCGGACGTGGTGGCCGCCGGGTCGTTGACGGTCACCGACTCGTCTCCGCGTCCTGCTGGTGGATGTCGCGGACGACTTCCTCGATCCAGTCCATGGCCAGGAGCCGTGTTGGGGTCACGCTGCGGTCCGGACGTGGTGGCCGCCGGGTCGTTGACGGTCACCGGCTCGTCTCCGCGTCCTGCTGGTGGATGTCGCGGACGACTTCCTCGATCCAGTCCATGGCCAGGACCGGGTGGTGCAGGGTCCAAGGGTGGCTGTGTCGGCGTCGTTGCACGGTCCAGGTGTTGTCGGGACCGGATTCGGCGCGGTGGAGGTGGCCGCCCTGGTGCAGGACGGTCAGCCAGGAGTCCACCTCGGCCGGCGTGGCGGGGTTCGTACGCATGGCGGTGCTCTCCGGTTCACTTCAGGAGGTCGTGGGGTGCGTGTCCAGGGGGCGGGTGACCGGCCGAGCTGTCCGGCTCGGTCACCCGCCCCATGTGATGTGCGGTCAGTTCCGGGAGGTGGTGACCGACTGTCCGTGCTGCTGGCGGAGCTGGACCATCAGGGCGGTCAGCGTGTCGCTGGACAGCGGGATCTGCTGACCGCGGATCGCCTGGGCGACCACCTTGCGGGTCAGTTTGTCCTCGGCCCTGACCGCTGACCGGGCGATCTCCAGCAGCTCCTCGGTGTCCGGGTCAGGTCGCCGGTCACCGGGTGTCCGGGTGTCCCGGTCAGTGACCGGTGGCGGAGTGACCGGCGGGTCAGTGACCGGCGGGAGGTTGTCCGGACGACCGGTGACCGGCTCCGTGCCGGCCGGCCGGTCACTGGCCGCCGGAGCGGTGTCCGGCTGTCCGCCCAGGTCAGCGGCCTTGAGCCCCCGGTCATGGTGACCGGTGTCCGGGCTGGTGCTGTCCGCCGGGGCGCTGTCCCCGCCCAGTGTCCGGGTGTCCGGGGTCTGCTTGTCCAGGGACAGTCGGGGCCGGTCAGTCAGGGCGGTGACCGGCTGTCCGGCGCTGACCTGGCCGGGCTGCGGCTGCTGCTGACCGGCCCGGTCAGTCCGAGTGACCGCGATGCGCTCGGGCTGACCGGGGTGACTGGCCTGACCGAGGTCGTCGCGGTCACTTCGGTCACTGTCCTTGACCGGCCCCCGGGCGATGAGGATGTAGAGGTGGACCGCTCCGGCCAGGGCGAGCGGGGCGATGGTGGACAGCACGGCGACCACCGTGTCTCCGAGCCGCAGTCCGGTGTCCGAGGCGGTCTCCTGGTTGAGCCTGACCGCGTGCAGCGCGTTGGCCCAGATGCTGGCGGCGGTGGCCGTGCCGAAGAGTGTCCAGACGTAAAGCCGGGCGCGCAGCGGTGCGTCGCGCAGGACCAGCAGGGCGCGGATGCCGTATGCGATGAACCCGTCGATCACCAAGGGGAAGAGGTAGGTCAGCAGGCCCCGGACGTGGATGGCGACGGCCATCTGCTGCAGCGCGTCGTACGACAGGGCGCATCCCGCACCGCCGAGGGCGATGACGACCGCGCGGTCCCACCCGGTGACATGCGCCGTGCTCGGCGCGCTCGCGATACTCACGCCGCCGTCCCGAAGTCGTCGCGGCCCAGGCGCTTACCGTCGGTCTCGGGGGGCGGGGTGGTCTTCGTGGTCTTCTCCAGGTCTCGGTTGCGCAGGGCTCGGCGGGTTTCGCGGTAGAGCTTCTGGGCGTGCTCCTCGGTGATCTTCAGGAGCCAGGCCAGGCGCTGTTCGGTGAGGCCGTGGCGGTAGGCGGCGTGGACGACCGCGCGGCGCTCGGCCTTGGTGAGGTGGACGTCGCGCCCGGCGATGGTGGCGTTGACCCGGCTGTAGTCGAGGCGGCTGGCGAGGTTCTCGTGTAGCGGCTCGCGCTCCTCCTCGGTCATCCCGCCCCGGATGCCGTGGCTGTCGCTGCCCTCCAGGGCGGCGTCCAGGCAGGTGCGGCGGACCGGGCACTGGCCGCACAGCGACTTGGCGACGGTGATCTTGGCGGTCTCTTCTGGCTCGGGGAAGAAGATTTCGGGGTCCACCGGGTTGTACTCGGTGCTCTGGCAGACGGCCTGGTCCTGCCAGGTGTGGTCGCCGAGCGACCGGTGGCGGGCAGGGCTGATCGTCGTGGTGGTCATGCAGGTTGCTCCGATCGCTCTCCGCGCGCAGGGGCGTCGGCGGAGGGGTGCGCTGGGTCGGGAGGTGCACGGGGCGGCGCGCTGGGGGCGCGGCCCGGCGTGGCGGCCTGCGGTGGGTCAGGCTGCGGGGCGGTGGCGTCTGCGGTCGACCGGTTCGAACTCGACCCGGGTGGTCATCTGCGCGAGTCGAGAGGTGACGCGGTCGCCGAGGTAGGCCCGGAGGTCCTTGATCGCCAGGTTGGTGGTGATCAGCGTCGGGAGCATGTGGTTGTACCGGCGATTGATCAGCCGGTACGTCACTTCCTCGACCCACTCGGACGCCTTGGCCGCTCCGAGGTCGTCGATGATCAGCAGCGGGCATCGGCTGACGGCCGCCAGCTCTCGCTCGCTGTCGGCTCCCGGCCGGGGGCGCAGGTCCGCGTACAGGTCGGCGGCAGTGGTCGCGCGCCAGCGCACGCCGACGCCGGTCTGCACCAGCTGTCGGACCGCGCCGTACGCCTGGTGGGTCTTGCCCGCGCCGACCACCCCGGCCATCAGCAGGCTCGGGCCGGTGGTGACCTGCCGCCGGGCTCCGATGCTCGGGGCGACGGCCTGACGGGCGACATCCCGGGCCCAGTCCAGGACCTGCGGGTGGTCGGCGACCGCGCCCTGGTAGCGCGGGGGCATCGTGGCCAACAGGGCGTCCAGCGGGGAGAAGCGCTCGGGCTCGTCGGACAGGGCGGCGACGGCTGCCGGATCGATGTTGCGGGCAGCCAGGATCCGGGCCATCCGGTCCAGGGTGCCCGCGCCGCCGAGGGTCTGCGGGTCGCGGATGTGGGTGCGCATCACAGCTCCTCGGCGTAGGCGGCGGCGTCGACCGGGTTGGTCCACGCCTGGTGAGCGGGCACGGTAGGCCGGATTCCCGGCCGCGCCAAACCGGCCGATCGTGCGTTCATGGCGTCGTTGACCAGGCTCGGCAGGCGGCTGGGGTGGCCCTGGATCTCCGCGAAGCGCCGCAGTCCGGCGCGGACGTGTTCCGGGGCGATGCCCTCGCCGAGGAGCTTCTTGGCGATGCGGCCGAGGTGTCCGAGCACGTCGCTGGGCGGTCGCTCGTCGCAGGCGGCGACGTACTCGCCGATCAGGTCGTTGGCCGAGACGGTGGCGGCGGGCGCTGTGCGCCCCGTAGGGAATGAAGATCCAGGATCCAAGATCCTAGATCCAGGCGCCGAGCCTTCTCCGAGGTTTCGGGGAGGCTTCGGGGAGTCCTCGGAGAATACCGTCTGACCTGCGGTTTTCGCGCCGGTGGGGTCAGGGGTGCCGACAAGGCCGACGAGGGCTTCCTGCTGGGCGGTCGGGGCCCCGCTTCGGGGGGCGGGAGGCGTCGGTGCGGGCTGCGCGGGCAGATCGAGGGCTCGGGGAGCGTTCGGCGAAGCCTCGGCGAGCCCTCGGGTAGGGGTGGGCGACGCCTCGGTGCGCTTGGTGCAGGTCCCCTTGCAGGTGCCGCACCGGTCCGCCGCGTGGTGCTGCGGGCAGGAGGGCAGTCGGGACTGGCTCGGCTTGTCGATCTTCTGGTGCTCGGACCAGGTCACGATGTGGAGGTAACGGCGGCCGTCGCAGCCGGTGTACCGGCAGATCAGGCTCGCGTTGGCGAGCTGCTGGAGGTCGTCCTCGACGTGGACCGAGGTGTGCTCGGCCCGCAGTGGCCAGAGCAGCCCCGCGATGATCGCGGCGTTGTCGCGGTGGCGGCCGTGGTCGTCGGCCTGGGTGAGGAGGCCGAAGAAGGTCCGCTCGGCCTCGACGCTCGCCTCGGCGAGCGACTCGGAGAAGAATGCCTCCGGCTTGATGGTTCGGATCCGCGCCATGTCAGAGGGCCCTGCCGACGGCGAGGTCGCTCCGGGTCAGGGTCGCGGTGGCGAGGTCGAAGGTGTGGGGCCTGTTCCAGTCGGCGTCCGGCCAGACCCGCAGGACCCACCGGGCTGCGACCCTGGCTGTCGTCCGGTTCAGCTCGATCGGCTCCCCGGCCGCGTCCTTGGCGATGGCGTGGGGGTGGGGCCACGCCTGCTTCGGGTCGGTGAGGCTGACTCGGATGGTCACCGCCCCGGGGATCATGTCGGCAAGCTGTGCCGCGAGGCGGTGCTGGCGGGCCGTGTCCGGGCATGCCAGGGTTCCGCTCGGCATGGCGAGCATGGGATACTCCGTTGTTCGTAGGAGTGCGGTGCGGCGGTTCTCGTGCAAAAGCCCCGCCGCCCGCGAGATGTGAATCGGTGCCCTTCGGGGTGTCGGCCCGGCGTCCAGGAGTTGGTAGCTCCCGGGCGCCGGCCTCCTTCGCCCCGGTGGGCGCTATGGCCCCCGTGCGTGCATCACGCTTCCTTTCTCTTCCTGACCGCCTGGCGGCCGGTGATCCGCTTGTGCGGGACCAGGACCATATGGCGACCCCTGACACAAGTCCAGCTTCTCCGCACCCACTCCCACCAGGTACGGAACACCACAGTGGATGAGATGCGTGGCCAACGTACACCGCAATTGCGCCAATCCGTCAACTGCGATGTCGTCACCCGAGTCGCGCAGGCGCGTGATCACCACTGGAGTGGATAGGATCGCGTCCACGAGGAAGGGTTGGAGATGACCGAGAAGCACGAGCGCCCCTTCGCGGAGCTGCTCGACTACCTGTTCAGGGAGGTACACCCGAAGGAGCGCGGCTCCTACACGTACGCGGAGGTATCGCAGGGCATCCGGGACAGCTCCGGCGTAGCCATCTCGGCGAGCGCCATCCAGCAGCTCCGCACCGGGACCAACACGAACCCGAAGATGCAGACCATCCGGGCACTGGCGGGCTTTTTCGGCGTACCTCCTGGCTACTTCTTCGACGAGGAGGTAGCCGAGCGGACACGTGCCGAGATTCAAGTGGTCGCGGCGATGCGCGACCAGGAAGTGCGGAGGGTCGCCCTGCGGGCAAACGGGCTCAGCACGTCGAGCCTGCGGATGCTGAACGCGGTGATCGACCAAGCCCGGCGGCTCGAAGGAATGCCGGATGACTCGGGCGACTCTGGACTTCTTGACGACGAATGACCCACGCTCCAGCTTGCACCTCGGCGCGGATCGGCCCGTCCCCGCACAGGCCGATTACCCGCTGCTGACTCCTCGGCGGCTTTCCATCAGCACGGTCACGCGTAGACGGTCACTACGCATGGGCCGCAAGGCGATGACGCGAACAGGAACTTCCCGGCCCCGGTGACAGGGCAGCTTGAGCCTGCGCAGGTCGCCGTTGACATGTTCATAGACCTCGCGGCGATCCCACATTCCCTGTACGTCCGGAGATCCCGCGAGGATGTCACGCTCCAAGCGGCGCAGAGCTTCGCTTTTCGGATGATGGACCCGCGCATAGCGAATTTGACCCAGGTAGGGCCGCGCCCAATCCTCCCGCCAGTTCACGAGCTGCTCGCGGGCCTCCCGGCTGAGGAATGTCCATCGCATGAGGTTGGCCTGATGGGCAGCCCAGGGGAACCACTCGCGCAGCGGCTCGTTGTAACCGATCACATTCCATGCCAGGTCCGACACATAGGCCGGATTGGGCGACTGACCGTCGAGGAATTGCTGGAGGACGTCGTCCATTTCGGCGGCAGCGTCCGTCTCCGGGACTGCGGCGAGGGCCGGCGGTCGTCCGATGGCCCCCAAGTACAGGGCGTGGCGTTCAGCGGGGCTCAGCCGCAGGGCGGACGACAGACGGTCGAGGAAGTCCGCCGAGTAGTTGGCTTCGTTTCCCCGCTCCAGGGAGCGGTACCAGCGCTCGCTCACGCCCGCCAGGCGGGCCACATCACGCTGCGACAGGCCAATACTCCGCCTTCCCCGCACCGTCAGCCCCGCGAAGGCACAGGGATCCGACCGGCTCCGCCAAGAACGCAGCAGCTCGGACAGGGACTCATCCTGCGGGTCATCGTCGCCACGCCCATCCCGGGAGTCCATGGAGCGAGATGCTAGATCACCTGATCACATGACATGCCTCACAACATGCAGTGATACCCAATCAAAGGATCATGGGATCGTCATTCAGCGTAGTCGGACATAACGGATAGTTGATCTTTTGCCGAACTGCGCCACGCGACACAACACCGAGAAGCTGTCAGAGATCAAGAGTCGAAGCAGGTCGCCTCCCGCCTCGCTTCGCATAGCGGAATGACTCACAGCCCGTAACCGGAACTGTCAGTTCCGGTCAGCGCGAGTTCCACCTTCTTCCTGACATCGTCTTGTCATCGTTCACCAGCAAGATGGCGTACAGCCCAGGCCGAGGGGGGATTGCCATGCCCTTGCCAGAAATCGACGAAAGCCAACTGCTCAAGTCGTGCGAGGAGCAGGTTGATCGTTTGTGTCTGCCATACCGATTCAGCACCCGGGAATTGCGCGAAGCGATAGCGGCGCTTCGCGGGAAGCCCATATTCCTCAAGCCCCTGAGCACGCTCGGCGCGGTCGACGCGCCGTGCGGCATACGCCTGGAGACGCCAGAGTCCGACCTTCTCTTCTACGAGGAGGGGACCTCGATTCATCACCAGCGGCACATCCTCACGCACGAGCTGTGCCATGTGTACTGCGACCATCCCGGAAGCCTGGAGGTCGACACCTCCACGGCGCGTGCCCTCGGAGTAAATCCCACGCTGGTGATGCGCATGTCGGGACGCACGAGTTATTCCTCTGCAGACGAACGAGAAGCGGAGATGATGGCGACCGTAATTCGCCAGCGTATCTACCGAGAACGCGAATCCCCTCCCCGTCAGCCCGAAAAGGGATCGGATAGCTGGGACGCACTCTTCGCGCAGCCCATTAAGAAAGGTCGGTTCCGCTCACGATGAATGCCGTTTTCCTCGGGATGGCCTGCCTCCTCGCAGCGGCTGCCAGCTACTGGGTCCTCGGCCGGGGCACCCCCCGTCCTGCCGGAACGTGGGCCATGGGTGCCCTCCTCGCCTCCTTCTCCCTGGCCTTCGCCTCCTACGCGCCACTGTTCGAGAACGCGGTCGAGGCGGTCGTGCCACATGTGGGCCGGCTGGTGAGCAACTCCGCCTCGCTGGCGGCTGCCACGTCTGTCCTGGCCGTCTCTTTCCAAGTCAACCTGGAACCCGCGGAAGCTCGGCGGCGCATCCGCTTGCGCGTCATCCTTCTCGCGGCCTCCGTCTTCGGCATGACGGTGCTGATCACGTTTGAGCAGATGACGCACCGCTCGCCGCAGGCATACGCGCTCTACCTGCTCCTTTTCATCTCCTACCTGGGCTTCGCCATCGTCGACTTCCTGCGGCAGGCTTTGCGGCAGTCGAAGTCGACCCGCAGAAACAGCGTTCGGATTGGTCTGCGGCTGGCAGCCGCAGGCTGCGTGTTCGCGCTGGTCTACGCCGCGTACAAGGTCACAGTCCTCTTCTCCCTCGGCCTGGGCTTTCAACTCGTACCCGACCACGCGCGGTGCTCCTCGCTGGTCTCCGTGCCGTGCGTCTTCAGCGTGACCTCCCCGGCGGTCGCGGTCCTGCTGATCTGCCTCGGCCTCACGCTGCCCGCCGTGGTCTATCCGATCAGTCAGGCCCGCCGCCACCGCTGGGAAGTGCGGTCCTTCGACGCGCTCGGCCCGCTGTGGCAGGACCTGTCGGCCGCAATGCCGGAGATCGTCCTGCCAGCCGAAGGGCTTGGCGAGGACGCAGCGAGCGACTCCGACTTCCTCCTCCAGAGGCGTGTCATCGAGATCAGCGACGGCATTCTCGCCCTGCGCCCGTACCGCTCCCGGAGCGTGCACGAAGCCGCGCAGCGGACCGTCGACGCCGGGACGGAGCAGGGCGCCGCGATCGTCGAAGCTACGGTCGTCAAGGCGGCACTGGCCGCTTTCCAGGCCGGCGATCCCGCCGACGAGGTCGCCGTGCCGTCCGCGACGGACACCGCTTCCCGTGCCGGAGACCTCCATGCGGAGACGCAGTGGCTTCTCCGGATCGCCGACGCTTACGCGCACCGCGAGACTGTGCGTGTCGCCGAGGGCGGCCAAACGGAACCGGTTGGACCCTGACAGCATGAACGACCCGACCAAGGACCCTCGATTCCTGCACGACCCCTACCCCACCTACGCGGCCATGCGGTCCGCGTGCCCGGTGCAAGCTGTTCCCACCGGCTCAGGTGGGCACAGCAGCTACCTGGTCACCGGGTACGCGGAGGCCCGGCAGGCACTCAGCGACCCACGGCTCTCGAAGAACACGGCCGCTTTCTTCGCCGACAAGGCGTCACGACGCCGCCTGCACCCCGCGGTGGCGCACAACATGCTGGCCAGCGATCCGCCCCAGCACACCCGCCTGCGCAAGCTGGTGACCAAGGCGTTCACGACGGGCGCCGTCGCCGAGTTGCGCCCATTCATCGGCGAGGTGACCGACACACTGCTCGACCGGTGGCCCGTCGGCGGGCAGGTCGACCTCATCGCCAGCTTGGCGGTACCCCTGCCGGTCATCGTGATCTGCGAGCTGCTGGGGGTGCCGGAGGCCGACCGGCCCGACGTCCAGCGCTGGTCCGCCGAGCTGTTCGCCGCGGGGAAACCCGACCGCATCGACGCGGCCTCGCACGCAGTAGCCGACTACATGACCGGCCTCATCGCCGCCAAGCGCCTGCGGCCAGGTAATGCGCTGCTCGACCGCCTCATCGCGGCCCGCGACGGCACCGACCAACTCAGCGAGCAGGAACTGGTCTCCCTGGCCGTGTTGCTGCTCGTCGCCGGGCACGAGACCACCACCAACTTCCTCGGCAACGCCGCCTTGGCCCTGCTCCAGCACCCTGCCGAGCTGGACCGCCTGCGCAGCAACCCCGAGGAGGTCCCAGCCTCGCTGGACGAGCTACTTCGCTTCGACTCGCCCGTCAGCACGGCCACCTTCCGGTACACCACGGAAGCCGTCACGCTCGGCGGCACCGAGATCCCGGCCGGCGTCCCTGTGCTGGTCGCTCTTGGAGCGGCCAACCGCGATCCGGAGCGGTTTCCGTCGCCGGACCAGCTCAACCTGGATCGGGATGCCGCCGGCCATCTCGGCTTCGGCCACGGCATCCACCGCTGTGTCGGTGCTCCACTGGCCAAGGCCGAAGCCGACCTCGCACTGCGTGCGATTCTGACGCGCTTCCCCGGGCTCCGGCTTGCGGTCCCACCTGATCAACTGGAGTGGCGGGACACTCGTCTAGTCCGCGGGCTGGCCACCCTTCCCATCCTCACCTAGGGCTGACCCATAACTGCTGGTCACGGGGCAGCCCTTGGGTGAGCGGCTGACGCAGTCTCGTGGACATTCCTCTGGTGATATCACCAGAGGAATGGGGAGTCGGGGAACTGGTCACGAACTCGGTCACGCACACGAAAGCCGCGTGCGTGGTGTGCGCACGGTGGGCCGGAGAGCGGCTCCGCTCAGAATCGAACCGCGGCTGAAGCCGGATGAGTGCTGATCCCTCTGGCGCCTCGGCCAGGGGGCTCCGAAGCGCGCCGCGAACCCTGTCCTGCGGTGGGCCGGTTCAACTATCGACCACGACGGTCGGCTGGCTTGTCACCGAGCAGATCCAGAACCTCTCGAGCAGCGATATTGGCAATCCAGGGGCTCTCAAGAATGGGATCGCAGCATCGCGCACGCCCTTTCGAGGTCTTCCGGCGTATCCACCGCGATGCCCTCGTCCTCGACGGGAAGCATCCGTACGCCGTGCCCGTGCTCAACGAGCCGGAGCATCTCGACGCCTTCGGCGCGCTCAACCGGCCCCTGTTCGAGACGCCGGAACAGGTCGAGTCCGCTGCGCGTGAAGCCGTAAAGGCCGAGCTGTCGCAGGTAGTTCGGACGATGGCCCCGCGGATACGGGATCGGCTGCCGGGAGAACATGAGGGCGTTGCCGTTCTCGCCGACCACGACCTTGACGACGTTGTGGTCGATGACCGATGCCGCGTCGTCCAGCCTCGCGTACGCGTTGACCGCCAGGGTCTCGGCGTTGAGGTGGACCAGGGCTTCCGACACCGCGTCGATCGCGGCGGGGGCGATGAACGGTTCGTCGCCCTGGACGTTGATGTATGCGTCGGCCTGGACGCGCTGGGCGCACTCGGCGACCCGATCCGTCCCGGTGAGGTGGTTGCCGGTCATCACGCAGGGGATGCCGAGCCGGCGGCAGGCTGCTTCGATGCGCTCGTCGTCGGTGGCGACCACGGCGTCGTCGATCCGCTTCGCCTCCTGACAGCGCTGGTGGACGTGCCACAGCAACGGCATGTCGCCGAGCAGGGCCAGGGGCTTTCCGGGAAATCGTGAGGCGCCCCAGCGGCAGGGGATCACCGCTATGTGGCGACGCGCTGCGGTGACAGCCACGGCGTTCTCCTGTCGGTCGGTGGCGGATCAAGGGTGTGTGGGACGGGGCACGTGATCACTTGGCGAAGTGGTCGAGCCAGACCTTCGCAATGATCTGGCGGGCGGACAAAGGCACTTCACGCAGGCCGGGCTCACAGTCGCCGCGGCTGAGCGCGGCGGTCGCCGCGAGTATCTCGGCCTGCACGAGGTGGATGTACGTACCGACGGACGCGCCGTGGACGAAGTTGACCGCCCCACCGTCGGCGAGGACGAAGAAGTGGTGGCCCGTCACCTCGTACCGCGTCAGATGCTCCCCGGCGGGTGTCCGCCGGTAGAGCCCGTCGAGCGAGTCCAGTTCGAGTTCGTCCTCGGAGGACGTCACCGAGGCCAAGTAGGCGCCGTTGCGCAGCGCCTCGAAGTGCCCTTTCCGGAGCGCCAGGTTGCCGGTCGCGCACAGCACGAGGTCGGCGTCGCGGAGTGCCTCGGCGCGGGAAGTGGCCGTGCGGAACCCCTGAGAGTGCGCCTGTACCCGCTTCACCGGGTCGCTGTCGTAGACAGTGACGCGTACGTCGTTGGCGCGCAGGGTCTGGGCGATGGCGCGGCCGACCTTGCCGAAGCCGATCACACAGGCACCCCGGCTGACCAGGATGTCGCCGCGGGTGCGGACCAGGGACTCTGTGGAGAAGACGATGGACCGTCCCACCAAGTGGTCTTCGCAGTCCTTCAGCGGGGAACGGGCCACCGAGAAGACAGGGCAGGGTAGTTGGTCGAGTGACGCGTACCGCTGATGTCCGTTCTCCGTGTCCTCGACGACGCCCACGATCCGGCCGGAGAACTTCTCCACCAGAGTGCCGAGGCTGGGTGCGAAGTAGCCCCCGATGTCGAGCAGTACGACGTCACGGCCGGGAGCGGTGACCTCCAGGTAGTCCAAGGCGCTGGTGGGATCCGTGAACAGGTCGCGGCTCAGGGGGTGCACGGCGTACTCGCGGCGCACCTCCGTGAGGGTCTGCGGGGAGATGGATCTGGGCTTGGGCAGCACGGCCGCGACCGTGGTGGTCCGGGCCATCGCGTGGAGGAACGCCGGGCGCTCGGGGAGCAGATGGGTGATGATCAGCGAGCTGATCTGTCCGTCGGCGGGGAATTGCGCGGTGATCCGGCGGAAGAAGGCATCCCGCCGGACTTCTTCGGGGCTCTCCACGGCAACTCCTGTCAGGTCGCGAGATGGTCAGGCCGCTGCGTGGTACGCGGGCTGGGTCAGGGCGTGCATCTGGGCGCGCATGCCGTTGTGAAGGTCGACCGAGGGTTGCCAGCCGAGTAGGTCGTGGGCGCGGCCGGAGTTGGCCCGGGTGGTCAGCACGTCGCCGTTGCGGGCGTGCTCCACGTGGATCTGGATGTCGCGGCCGACGAGGCTCTTGGCGATGTTGATCACTTCGAGCAGGGAGGCGTTGGAGCCACCGCCGACGTTGACGATGCCCGTGTCTGCCGGAGCGGAGGCAGCCGCGATGGTGGCTGCGACCGCGTCGTCGATGTAGGTGAAGTCCCGGCGCTGGTGACCGTCGCCGTACAGGCGGAGCGGCTGTCCGGTGATGGCGGCCAGGAGAGCGCGGTGGGTGAACATGTCAGGGCGCTGGCGCGGCCCGTAGACGGTGAAGTACCGCAGAGCGACGACGTCCGTGGGGCAGTCGACGCGGGCCGCGTGCGCCAGGCAGAGCTGCTCCTCGGCGAGCTTGGTGACCGCGTACGGGGAGGCCGGCCGAGGATGGTCGCTCTCGATACTGGGACCGCCACTGGTGGGTCCGTAGACGCTGGAGGAGGAGGCCACGACCACGCGGGGGACGCGCATGCGGGTGGCGGCGTCCATCACTCGCTGGGTGGCGAGGATGTTGGAGGCCACATAGTCGCCGAAGTGCGGGCCCCACGAAGCTCGTACGCCGGGAATGCCCGCCAGGTGGAAGATCACGTCCGCGTCGAAGAGAAGCGGATCAATCGCGCAGGTCAGCAGATCGGCGGTGATGTGCATGTATCCCGGGAGGCCGTGCGACGCGGCGAGGTTGGCCGCTGCCGTTCGATCTGCGGCGGGGTCGCGACGGTCGACGCCGATCACGGTGGTTCCTGCCTGGAGCAGGATGTGGGCAAGGTGAGAGCCGATGAATCCGGCGGCCCCGGTCACCACCGCGCGCCGGGGTGTCGGTGTGGTCAAGTTGGAGGTGCTTTCTGACACGTAACTCTCCAGAGATTGGTGGGGTCGGTCAACTCAGTCGCGCCAACACGGTGCGGCCGTGGGCGCTGAGAGCGAGGTCGTCCTGCTCGTGTCCCCGGACCAGAGCGGTGGCGGCTTCGATGGCGCCGAAGGATTCCAGGAGGTGCTGCTCGGCGTCGCACAGCTCCCTCCCATACGCGGCGAAGAAGGCACGACGGAGATGAGGGGCAGCCTGCCAGCGACGGAACTCGAGCCGGGCAAAGTCCCGGAGGCGGGCGTCGCGTCGCATGTGCTCGAAGTCGCAGATCCAGAAGCCGTCCCCGATGAGCCAGTTCCTGGGCTGGTAGTCAAGGTGGCACACGGCGCTCTCCACCTGGACGTGGGACAGAAGGTCCGCAACCTGCAGCAGGCTCCTCCTTTCGTCTGTCGACAGGAGGTCCGCGCGGTCGGCCCTGTCGACCCAGCCTCGGAGCCGACCGGCCAGTTCGACGCCGATGCCGCCGGCCTTGGGACCTGCCGTGGCCCGGTGGAGGGCACCCAGTACGAGGCCGGCGTTGTGGTGAGCCTGTTCCTCCTCGGCCGAGCCCGGCGGCAGGATGTCGCCGCTCTGCCCACGTATCGCCGTGAGCAGCAGAGTGCGTGTGGAGTCCTGTCGGCCGACCAGCTCAGGGGCGTGGCCTTGAAGGTGGCGTCTCCACGTCAGGTAGGCGTGCGCCTCGTGGACATACCGGTTCCGGCTGGCGTGCTGCTTGGCGAAGTAGGCGTTCCCGCGGACATCGACAAGGTGCAGCAGGTGAGGCGGTAGGGCCGGGTCCGCGACGATGCGGACGGCTCCGACCGTCTGCCGCGCGAGTTCCATGCGCGGGTCGTCGTACGCCGTGATCACGACGCCGCCCGCATCGCTGAGGCGCCCAGGTGGGCGGTGTCGTTGTGCCGGTCCAGCATCCAACGCCGCTGGTCGAGCCGGTTGAGGTGGTGCTGCCAGCGGGTGATGGAGCCGTGGGACACGGTGAAGCCCGCCGGCGAACCCAGCGGGATCGCGAGAAGCAAGGTGTGCGCGACGATCACGGTCTCGCCGTGTGCGGCGAACAGGACACGATCGCCCTCGTGCCGGTCGATGAGGCCGTGGAGGAAGTCTCCGGCCCGCTGGAGGTAGCCGTTCCAGGTGTCGGACCCATCCTCCCAGGGCCGGTCAGGGTGGGCGTGCGGCCCGCCGTCGGCGGCGGTCTTCACCTCGGTCCAGGATTTGCCGTCGGCCACGCCGTGGATGGGGCCGCCGAGACCGGGCGCGGTGCGCATCGGCAGGCCGAGGGCCTGGCTGAGGATCTCGCCGGTCTGCCGAAGCCGGAGACGAGGGCCGGTGTAGAGGGCGGTGAAGGGTCTGTCGCGATGCTCTTCAGCCAGCCGGGCGGCTGCCTGTTCGACCTGGTGGTACCCGAGGTCGGTGAGCCCGGTGCAGGTGACCGGGCCGCCGACGACGCCGTTGGCGTTGCAGTGGGCTTCGCCGTGGCGGACGAAAACGAGTTCCGTGGTGATCATGCGAGACCTTGGAGTCGGGGGCGCGGAACCGGCCAGCCGAAGCGGTAACCGTTGCGCCCTGCGTACGGGGCGGTCAGAACGCAGTGCAGGGCGAGGAAGTCGTCGAGGCGCTCGCGATCCGTCGTACCGAGCCGGGAGTCGTGGCGGCCGGCGGCCTCGTTGTACGTGCTCAGGGCCTCGTCGATGGCAGGTGGGCCGACCGGGCCGTACGTCATGACCAGCGTCGTGATCAGCTTGGCCAGGTCGTACCCGAACGGGGCGAGTGTGAGGTCGTCGGTGTCGAGGGTGAAGAGCGTGCCGTCCTCGGTGAACAGGAAGTTCCGCGGGTTGCTGTCCTTGTAGAAGGCGGCAGGTCCCTCGGCCGTCTTCTCCAGAAGCGTCAGCGTCGCGTGCAGAGCGATCCTGTCCGGCAGATGGCCTTGCTCCAGCCGCCTGCGCAGTGCCACTTCGCGTACCGCGAGGTAGCCGCCGAACGGAGTGCCGTCGCGGAAGGTGTGCGGCTCGTTCAGTGAGACGGATCGCAGGTCACTGGCCCACGCGGTGCCGTGAGCGTCGCCCAGCAGCCCCGCCAGCCGCGGCAGGTCGCCGGGTTCTGCGTGGCGGCCCTCGATCCACTCGAAGGTCAGGCTGTTCGGGCCGATGACCGTCAGGGCCGGCTGGCGGAGCGGCTGCGCGTGGGCGGCCAGCCAGGTGCGGTGACGGGCGGCAGCGGCAGTGTGTTCCGGGGTCGCGTAGGTCTTGGTGAAGTGGGTGGTTCTCACGTCCGGCCTCCTCGCGGTCGGGCCACGACGTACGTGATGACCGAGTTGGTAGCGATCGGTGCGTCCGGGAGGAGTTCGTGGAGCGTGGCGGCCAGCGCGCCCGGCTTGCCGTACAGGCCGGGGGCGAGGTCGTACTTCGGGTTCGTGGCGACGTACTCGGCCACGTGATCGTGTCCGTCGAAGGTGAAGCGGTGCTCCTCGTGCTCGGTCGCGATCACGTTCAGGGAGGGCTTCGCCAGGTCGGCGAGGTTGCCGCCGTGCGCGGAGACGTAGAGGCTCTCGTGCTGCTCGGCGCGCGGGTCGAGTCCGGCGGCGGCCACCAGGGAGTCCATCTCGCGGTAGCTGTCGAGCGCCTTGGTGACGAGGATGGCCACGCCGTCGGGGGCCAAGACACGGGCGATCTCCGCGATGGCCTGCTCGGGGCGCGTCGAGTGGTAGAGGCAGAAGGCGGCGACGGCCAGGTCGCAGGAACCGTCCGGCATCGGCATTCGGTGGAAGTCCCCCTGCAGGAAGCCCACTTGGACACCGGGAACGCGGCCCACCCGCTTGCGGGCATCGGCCACCAGCGCGGGCGCCGCGTCGATGCCGACGAGGCGTTCCGGATGGAGCTGCTCGGCCAGGACCCGGCTGCTGGTGCCGCGTCCGCAACCGATGTCCGCCACGAGGCGGAGACGCTCCAAACCCTGCGCACAGTGGGACCGGGCCAGGTGGACGATGGTGTCGGGTACCGGCCGACCGGCGGTCCTAGCCCGTATCAACGCGTTGGACCGTCTGGCCAGCCGGGAGGCGTGCCCGTACAGGTCTGCCTGCCGCCCGGGATCGAGGAACGGGTTGAGGTTCATGCGCCGCACCCCCCTCGGAGGCGCGGGCGGCTCAGCTCTGCCGGGCGGCGGCCTTCCGCAACCAGCGCCGTGTCTGCCGTCGGCTGGTCAGCAGCACCACGTCGGCGTGCCCGGTCGCGAACTGGTCGATCTTGGCCATGACACGGGGACGCATCTTGCGCCGGTACGTCGCCACGTACTTGATCACGCCCCAGTGGATGCGGTTGTGCACCCCGTTGCCCTTGTGCCCGGAGCCGTGCCGGAGCTGCCTGGAGAAGACCCCCCACAGTGCGGCGAGGGTGGAGACGTCCATCAGGACGATGGTGTCGCAGGCTTGGAGCCGGATCTGGAGCGTGGAGTTGTAGTTGCCGTCGATCACCCACTTCTCCCGCGCGACCAGGTCGCGCTGGACCTCGGCGAACTTCTCCATGGGCAGTGCGTTCCACTCGTCGTCGTAGAACGCGGCGTCCAGGTGCGTCACCGGGGCGTCCAGGACGTCCCCCAGCGCACGGGCCACATGCGACTTGCCGCTGCCTCCGCAGCCGACGATGGCGACCTTCTTCATGGTGCTCCACCCTAGGGGTGCTCAGGTGTCCGGACGGACCGACCGCCGGCACACGTACGGATGGTCCGGGCTCGGCGGCCCGTGACAGGTGGTTCATCACGCGGCTCCTCGCTGCTCTTCAGCAGCTCCCGTAACCGTGGCGAGAACGGTCTCCAGCGCGTCCACCTGACGGCTGAGCCGGAAGAGTTCCAGACGGCCGAGGCAGTCGGCGATCAGTTCGGCGTGCCGGTGGCTGCCGGCGATCTTCTGAAGGTCGGTGATCCGTCGGATCACCTGTCCGCCGGAACTCACCACCAGTTCCTCGGGCACGAACCGCTCGACGTGCTGAATACCGGCGGGGGCCAGTGGAAGGCACCCGGCGAGAACGGCTTCGAAGATCCGCTGCGTCATCTGACCGACCGCGGCGTATCGCTCGGGCAGCAGCAGGACGGTGGCCAGGGCTCCACTGTAGAGGCGGTGGACCTCTTCGAAGGGGACCCGGCCGAGGAAGGTGATGTGCGGCCAGCGGCTGGTGTCCGTCCACTTTCCACCGACCTGGTGATCGACGCATGCGGCAGCCGGGGAGAAGTAGCGGTCGAACTGGGCGTCGCGGTCGTACCGGTTGCCGACGTAGCCGAGCGCTGTCTCCCGCGGCCTCCTAGCGAGCGCGATCGGGTCCGCCTGGTCCAGCAGTCGGTCGTCGACAGGGAAGAGCAGACGGTGGGCGCCGGGCGTGGGGGTGAGAGCTGCCTCGCACACCGCGACGCCGGGAACATGGCGAAGGACGTTGTGTTCGCGCAGTTGGCGGTCCTTGTCCCAGATCACGGTGGGGGTACTGCGGAGCACGGTGTAGCGCTTGACGAGTTCGGCCTGGCGGTGAAGGTCGCAGGTGTGCCCCTCGGCGCCGCAGGGCGTGTTGTTGCGTCCGTCGATGAGCCAGCGCCATTCGAGGAAGAGCACGTCGATGTCAGGGATGCCGCCGTCGAAGGAGTACGTACCGCCGAGGTCGTCTCCTGCTTCAAGGAGGTCCCGGTCGGCCTGGAGGAAGACGATCTCGTGGCCGCGCGCGAGGAGAGCGTCGACCAGAGGGCGGCGGTGGCTGCGGCCTCCGTCGGGTGTGTCCGTGATGCCGTTGCCGAGGAAGCCCCAGAAGCTGTATCCGATCTTCATTTGGTGATCCACCGGCCTTCCAGCAGCAAAGCGTCGAGCCCGGAGTCGGCAAGGCAGCCGAGGGCCATGTCCGGGGTGCCGCAGATGGGCTTGCCCTTGACGTTGAGCGAGGTGTTGATCAGCACGGGCACGCCGGTACGGCGAGCGAATGCCCGCAGCACGTCGTGCACGAAGGGGTTCTGGGCCGGGCTGACGGTCTGGAGACGGGAGGTGCCGTTGGCGTGGATGACGGCGGGGATGTGTTCGCGGGCCTTGTCCGTCACTCCGGAGGCCATGGACATGTACGGCGCGTCCTGGCCGAGGGTGAAGTACTCCCCTGCCCGGTCGGCGAGGACCATGGGGGCGAACGGGCGGAACGGCTCACGGAACTTCACGCCCGCGTTCAGCCGCTCGACGACGCCGGGCTCCAGAGGCGAGGCGAGGATCGACCGGTTCCCCAGTGCGCGAGGGCCGGCCTCCACACGTCCCTGGAACAGCCCGACGATCATGCCGTGGGCGAGCTGGTCGGCGAGGAACTCCGCGACCTCTATGTCCAGGGTCTTCTGCTGGAGTCCCGGCCATGGTGTGAGGTCCAGGTTCGGCTCTGGGTAGGACGGCCCGAGGTAGCAGGCGCGGGCGACCCCGCACAGCGGCCGGCCGTTCCCGCTGTCGCTGTCGCTGTGCACGGCGACAGCGGCACCGAGCGCGGTGCCGGCGTCGCCCGGAGCGGGCGGCACGAAGACCTCGTCGAAGATGCCCGCCTCGATGATCCGCCCGATGCTGACGCAGTTCGTGGCCACGCCGCCGCCCAGGCACAACCGCCGTGAGCCGGTGAGCAGGCGAGCGCGCCGCGCCAGGTGAAGCATCACCTGTTCGGTGCGCTCCTGCAGCGCTGCGGCCAGGTCCTGGTGAACCTCCTGGAGCGGCTCGTCCGGGCGCCGGGGCGGACAGGTCTCCACGACGAAGCGGTGGGAGGTCCGCGGGTAGCCGGAGATGAGAACGCGAGGCGGGAAGTAGGCCGGGTCCAGGGCGAAGCCGGTGGCGGTGGTGCGGACCGCGCGGGCGAGGAGATGCCGGAAGCGGGTGGCGTCGCCGAGGGCGGCGAGCGCCATCACGGTGCCTTCCTCGTCGCCCCGGCGCCAGCCCAGGTGCTCGGTGACCGCCCCGTACACGTAACCCAGCGAGGCCGGGTCGTAGATCGCCTCCAGGGTGCGGGTGGTGGGATGGCCTGCATGGTGGCCATGGGCGATCGTCGTGGTCTGCCGCTCACCGAGGCTGTCGACGACCAGCACGGCGGACTCGTTCCACCCCGAGGCGGCGAAGGCGGCCAGCTGATGGGCGCGGTGATGCAGTACGGGCGAGACCTGCGCGCCAGGGAACAGCCGGTCGAGGGACTGGACCCGGCGCCGGGTGCGCAACGCGACCTTGGCGAATCCGGCGGCCCGCGGCAGAGCCCGGTCACGGGTTGTGGTCGAGAGCGCGAGGCGCAGGGCTGCGGGGGTTTCCGCCAGGTAGCGGGCCGGCTGGAAGTTGTACGCGACGGCGTCGACGTCGCCGGGTGTGAGGCGGGCCTCGCCCAGCAGCCACTCGACGGCGAGGTGGGGGTACTCGTGGGTGTGCTTCTTCTGGGAGAGGCGTTCCTCCTCGACGAAGCCGACCAGTTCACCGTCCACCAGGAGCGCGGCGGCGGAGTCGTGCGTGTAGGAGCAGAGACCGAGGATGACGGCGGGCACGTGGTCCATCGCGGTCGTCACCTCGTTCCCGCAGCAGCCTGTACGGCCGAGGTTCCGGTGCGGCGGTTCAGTTCGCCGTACCAGGCGGTCAGTGCCTCGCCGAGCGGTCCGTCGACGGCGTCGGCAACGCGCCACGCCTCCTCGCGCCTCCCGTCCTTCCACAGCCGGTAGCTGCACATCGTCTCGGCCATGGAGTCCCAGCCCGGATGCCCGGTCTCAGCACGTGCCTCGACTCGGCCGAGGAGTTCGTCGAAGCCCTGCCACCGCGTGGTGAGTTCGGGCATGAGCGGGCTCGCGGCGACGTCCGTCAGCCCGTCGGCCCTGTCGAGGTCGCGCTCGTAGATGTGCAGCGAGCTGACGTGGTGGTGGTACTCGCCCAGTTCCGCGTCGAGCCAGCCGGCGACCAGTTCGTGCAGCGTGGTGAAGAAGAACAGGTCGTACGGCAGGCCGATCCACACGTCCTGGCCGCGCATGGTGGTGGACATGTGCAGGCGGCCCGCGCGCAGGTGGAAGCGGAAGCCGAGCGTGCAGGGGACGTCCTTGTGCCCGGCGGTGTCGCGGGCCGGGTCGTACAACTGGATCAGGGCGCGACGGGAGTCGGGGTCGTCCTTGAGGATCTCGACCACGCGGTGAAGCTGATCCACCTTCCCGGCCCAGTTCCGCATCCGCGGCCCGTAGGCACCCTGCAGGATCCCTTCATCGGCGTACTGCCGCAGCTGCTCGTTGTATCCGTAGATCCACGGGTCGTCGGTCCCGGAGAGATGCCAGACGGTCTCGGCCACCGCGAAGGCGGGATTCAGGATTCGGGCGGGCGGCGCGTACAGCAGACGGGCCCTGGGCTGGGTCAGCGTCATGTTGACGTCGAAGACCTCGCGGGTGGCCATTCCACGCGGGCTGACCTTGTCCCCGCTCTTGGCCAACATCACCGCTCCGATGAAGAGTTCGGCGACGCTGTCACCGGTGAACGTGTTTGTCATCGCCTGTCGGTCCCTCGCGCTGAGTGGTGGGGAGTTGTGCTGATGGACAGCGCCTGGGCGACGATGTCCGCGACGGCGTCGGCGCTGCGCCCGTCCCGGTGGCAGATCAACTCCCTGGCCGCCGTCGGTACGCGTACGGTCTGCGGAGACTCGTCGATACGCGTCAGGTGCCTGGCGATGTCCCGGCTGGACTCGCAACGCCAAGCGGCCCCGTGGTCGGCGAGTCCCAACGTGCGCGTGGCCGGAAGCGCCAGTTCCAGTACGGGCACTTCCAGGAGCAGAGCCTCGATCCCACACGTCGATGACGCGCTGATCAGGGCATCCCCGCCGGCCAGGCATCCGCGGGCTCCGACCTCCGAGCCAATCAAGGCGACCGGGACACCGTTCAGCACGTCGAGCAGAGGCGACAGCGTCTCGGCGTTCTGGGCGGGGTGTGGCGCCACCACGAGGCCCCAGCCGCCCTGCGCGTTCCGTAGTCCCTCGGCCAGAACCTCCGTCTGACCAAGAAGCCGCTGCTCGCTGAACGGCTGGCACGCCCACACGACGATCCTTGTCGGCGATGAACCCGTCTGCTCCTTCAAAACCCTCTGCAGATAGGCCCGCTGGCCGAGACGGTCAACCTGGGTCAGCCCGTCGAACCGCGGCTGGCCGACGACGTACATACGAGCGTCAGGGCGCCGAGTCTGAGCCTGGGCCGCGCGCACATCGCGCGCCCCCATGACCGCGACATGGCGGGAGCGCTGGGAGTGCGAGGAGGTCTGCCCCTCGATCCACGCGCCGTGCTGGACGTAGACGGTGTCCGCGGCAGCACGTTCGGCGGCGCGAACAGCGAGGACGCCGAGCGGGCTGGTGTCGTTGCTGCACAGCAGGACCCGGCTGTGGGACACGAGGAGAACGGCGTCTAGCCACTCCTCGACGTACAGCGTTGCCGACCAGGACGGTTGAGTGCAGCCAGCGCTGCGTACAAGCAATCGGGCGGCGAGCCACGCCAGTCGGCCGATGCCGATCTCGTGCTGTCCCACTCGTACCGTGCGCTCGTTTTCGGGCCGGAAAGCGCTCCGGGCAGGCACTTCACCATCGCGGCCAAAGGCTTCATCTGACAGGCGGAGCACGGTGATTCCCGGATCCGACGTATCCGGAAAACGTTGATCCGCTTCGGAGGCCATGTCCACGACGGTGCTCCTCACTCCTTGGCCGACGAGGGCGGAGAGAACCGGAAGCAGCGTCTCCGCATGACGGGATGACCAGGAGACGGCGCACACGGGTGCGGTGGTGACCTTCAAGCGAGGCTGGACCGGCACCGCGAGCTCGCCACCGTCCGGGGTGAGTTGGCCGGGCTCGCCGTGCCCGAGGAGAAAGGAAAGACCTGCCTCGGACACTTCGTACGCGACGTAGCCGAGAGACATACTGCCGCCGGCCACCACCAGATCCTCGGCTGCGCCGAACACCGTGGTGGTCGGCACCTCGTCCAGTTCCAGGAGCCGCCTCACCAGGCGGGTGGCCAGGCGGCGAATCGGTACGTGGTGGACCGACAGCCAGCTCACGCCGCCGGCCGTCACGAGCGCATCACCGTACTCTGCTTCCAGCGCGGTCATCAGCGCCTCGGCGCCTTGGCCAGAGTCGGTCACAGCAGGCTCCCCTCGATGAGGGGCACGCTCTTCTTGCTCACGTCGAGCAGTCGAAGGAGGTCCACCGGCGACTGCGCGATCCGGGGCTTCGGAGTGCCGGGGGCGCCGTAGCCCCATGCGGCGTGGACGTAGGAGACGCCGGCTCGGCGAGCGGCCTCACGGTCGACTTCCATGTCGCCCACGTAGGTTGCGGACGCCGGATCGGCCGCGAGGTCGACGAGGGCGAGCAGCAGCGGGTCCGGGGCCGGCTTGCCCC
Source organism: Streptomyces sp. NPDC005181 (assembly GCF_040608395.1). Taxonomy (NCBI): domain Bacteria; kingdom Bacillati; phylum Actinomycetota; class Actinomycetes; order Kitasatosporales; family Streptomycetaceae; genus Streptomyces; species Streptomyces sp. NPDC005181. The sequence continues at coordinate 165,606 of NZ_JBEXID010000002.1, read as the reverse complement.
TCCCCGGACCGCCGGGTGCGCGGACCGTGGCGAAGGGACAGCCGAGTTGGGCGAGGAGCGGAGCGGCTCTGTCCAAAGGCTTGGACGTCACGACGCCGAGGCGCCAGTCGGCGGCGGCGAAAGCACGGAGCACTTCTTCCACGCCTTCGAATGATCGGGCCAGAGGGGAGGCGGCCTGCGAGGCCGCCGTGTACGTCTGGTGGATCCGATCGGCGTCGGCCAGTTCGAGCCGCTCCATGATGTCGTTGAACGGACGGCCCAGGTGCTGCTCGTACATCTCGAACGGCAGGTCGACGCCGTGAGTCTGCTGGACCGCACGCCACGCCTCCTGCATGACGGGGCGCGTATCGACCAGGACACCGTCCAGGTCGAGGAGCAGCACGTGCTGCGTCACGACGTCTTCCATCTTCTTCCTCGGAGGTAAGGGCGCGGCGACGGGCGCGTGTTGAGTAGGCATGGCGAACGCCTCCATGGCGAGCGAGTAGGGCTGAAAGGGGTGTGTGGTGGGGGTCGGGCCGCAGGGGACGGACTCTCGGCGTTTCACGACCGCGAGAACCCGCTTGCCGCTGCCGTCCTCGTTGAGGCAAGCCGTCCATGCATCGGCCTCGGCCGTGACGAGCAGAAGACCGCGTCCGTCCAGCGAGTCCGGCCCACTGGTGCGAGGGATCGGCGGCAGGGGGGAGTTGTCCTCCACCTCGATGCCCACGGTTCCGCTCTGGGCGGTGAGGGTCAGAGTGATGTGCTCGGCCACCACCTGGCTGTCCGCGTCCGAGGGACGCTCGGCGCCGCCTGGCGTACCGCCGTGGCGCTCGGCGTTCGTGGTGAGTTCGCTGACGATCAGGACCGTGCGGTCCATCAGCTCTTCAAGTCCCCAGGCCGACAGCGTCTCCCGCGTGAAGGTCCGTGCCGCCCCGGGTGCCATGTCGTCCGAGACCATGGTGAGGCTCACCCGGTACTCGGGAGATTCGATGACGGACTCCAGGCTCCAGATGGGCATCATCTCGGCCTCCTCACAGCGTCCGCCGGAGTCCGTCAAGGACTCGGCGGCAGGTCTCGGTGGAGGCGTCGAAGCTGCGGAGGTGCGCGTCCACCGCCGTTCTCGGACCTCCTTCTCTGGCCTGGGCCGACTCGGAGGCATGGCCCTGCCCACCCGGCGGCATCCGGTCTCCAGAGCCGTACGTCTGGATTGCGTTCACCGAATTCCTCCCGAGGGCAAGCCGGTTGGTGGTTTGGTTGACCTTGAGCGAACCGTGAATCACGGTGGGTTGGTATCCCCCACCGGTCGGCGATGCCGTCAAACCCGTCAAAGATCATCTTGTGAACAGGGGCGCACGATGAGGCGCGAGCGGAACGAGAAGCTGGCCGCTGCGATCGCGGAAACCGGCTGGTCGCAGCCGAAGGTCGCCGCTGCCCTCGTACGGGTTGCGGCCGAGGTCGGCGCCGACGAGCTGCTCGGCACCAGCCGCTCGCACATCGCGATGTGGATCGCGGGAACGGAACCCTCCGGGCGGGCGCCCCTTATCTTGAGTGAGACGTTGTCCCGTCGGCTCCAACGCCCCATCACTCCCGCCGAGATCGGCCTCACCCCGCCGAAATCGGGTGCGGTCACGGCATCCGAATGGCACGTCGATACGGTGAGTGCGTTGGTGGATCTGGGGAGAAGCAACGTGGACCTGGAGCGACGCCGAGTGCTGGCCGGCACTGCCTACTCGGTTACCGGACTCGCCCTGCCTGAACAGACGTGGTGGGACGAGGCCCCCGAACGTGCCCGATCGCGCCCCGCTTCGACGAGCCGGAGAATCGGGACTGCCGAGATCAATGCGCTGAAGGAGATGACCGAGTTCTTCTCGAAGCGCGACCAACGCCAAGGCGGAGTGGACGGCCGGACAGCCCTCTACCAGTACATCTACGACGACGTCGCGACGTACGTCGGCGGTGTCTTCGCCAGCGACGAGACCCGCTGCCGCCTCTTCGCCGCCGCTGCCGAGTTGGTGTACGTCGCCGGCTGGATGAGCTTCGACGCGTCGCACCACGAGGCCGCCCGGCGGTACTTCACCCTGGCGGTGAAGCTGGCGGCCGAGGCCGAGGACGCACCGCTGGCCGGCCACGTCCTGCGTGCCATGGCCCACCAGGCGACAGACCTCGGGCACCCCAAGGAAGCCGTCGACATCGCGACGGCCTCCGTCGAGCACAAGCGGTACACCTTGGCAACTCCCCGCGAACGAGCCCTGCTAGGCGTCGTGCGGGCGCGGAGCCTGGCAATGGCTAGACGGCGGCAAGAAGCGCGTACAGCCCTCCTCCGTGCTGAGGACGACCTCGCGGCGGCAAGGCCCGGGGATGACGAACCCGCCCGCGTCTGGTTCTTCTCCGAGGCCAGCCTGGCGCACGAAACGGCTCGTACTCTCTGGGCTCTCGGCGATCTCCAGGGAGCCCAGGACGAGTTCTGGCGCAGCGTCCATACGAGGGAGACCGGTGCCTTCGGTCGCACTCACGTCGTGACCTTGGGATACCTGGGCGCCGCGCAGGCAAGTCAGGGCAACGTCGAGGCAGCGTGCAGCACTTGGGCCCAAGCCCTGGACGCCATGAACGGCGTCCATTCCGGCCGAGCTCGCGAGGCGGTGATCAACATGCGCCGGGTTCTCTCCCCGTACCGCAACCGCGGGATCAGCGCGGCGGCGGAGATCGACGAACGAGCCAAGGCCGTGCTCAGGCGAGTAGCCTGACCGCGCCATGACGATGGGGGCGCGCGGTGCGGACACGTACCGTGCATCCCATCTGGAGGGAAAGAAGGGGCAGTTGTGACCGCACAGTCCATCGAGGTGCCGATCGTCGCCACGGTTGTCGGGGGCCACCTGAAGGTCGGCGACGACTTCCAGGGCGGCGTGGAATCCATCATCCGGCTGCACCCGGACTACCCCCTCGACACGTTGCAGGGGATCGAGGAGTTCTCGCATCTCCAGGTCACCTGGTACTTCTCCGAGGGCTCACCCAGCGACGTGGCTCTGCACGCCCGCAGCCCTCGCAACAACCCGGAGTGGCCGGCGACCGGAACGTTCGTACACCGCAACCACCGGCGCCCCGCCCGGATCGCGACGTCGTTCCCGCGCCTGCTCGGAGTGGACGGGCGCGACCTCCGCGTGACGGACCTCGACGCCGTCGACGGCACACCGATCATCGACTTCGTGGCCGTGTTCAAGGAGATGCTCCCGCGCGGCCCTGTCACACAGCCTTCATGGCCGACCGAGATGCTCCATGACTACTGGAGGGATGCGCGCGAGCGGTGAGCGACAGATGATCCACGGCCTGGTCCCCGCCAGCACGGCCAAGCTCTACAACTGCCCGCCCACCCCACGGAGCACGTCACCGACGGTCTGGCAGGAGTCGACTCTGTGCTGTGCGCGGCGGGCGCGTTCATCCGGGTCTCGCACGAAGAGAGCCTGCCGTCCCGGGTGGTAGGTGCTGACCACCTTAAGACTCCGTTCACGGACAACTCCGGGGTGCGTCTTGAGCAGGCGGCGCCACGCGTCCTGGGCTTCGCCGCCTTGGAGAAGCACGACCTTGACTTTCGGCATCAACCCCAGCAGCTGTTTCAGGACCTCGACGCCTGCCTGGAGCTCGGCCGCCTTCGGCGAGCGGTTGATGTACCAGGGGTAGGCGTTCCAGGGAGTGACGTCTCGCGGCGCGATCCCCGCCCCCTCGAAGAGCTGGACCTGGAGCTCCGCTGTCGGATCGTCGTTCTCCACGCACAGAAATCCGGAGCCGACACCCTCCTGTGTCTTGGGGCCCGGGTCCCGCAGGATCGACAGGGCGCGCGCCTCCACTCCCCCGTGCCAGGGGGCGACGTGCGGCATCCAGCCACGCTCGTCCTGGTCGCGCAAGGCGTCGACCATCTCATTGATCGGACGTACGTGGGGGGCGTAGCGCCCCTGCTCCTGCTCTATCCGGAACGCCTCGTCCCGCATTCGTCTCGCCATATTTCCTCCGACACCGGCTCACACCATCGCGGGGACCCTACCGGGAACGTCTGACACTGCAGACCGCTCCATCGACCCTGCCCACAGATGCCAGAGGACGAGTAGCGATGGACGCGACGGAGGCGGCGGGCAACTTCTGCTGTCGATGGGAAGTCCTGAGCATCCAGAGAGCTACACGCCACCTGGCCGTAGCTATTACGAGAACTGGGCCGAGGACTGTCAGATGCGCCTGGCACGATGCCTGGCATGAGCCCGACACCAGAGCTGACGCAGAGGACCCTGACCGCACGCGGCTTCCGCGGCTTCGTGCCCTTCCGTGAACTGCCCGACAGCAACGTCCCCACCGGGCACGGAATCTACGTGGTGATCCGCACGGACACCTCGCGCCCGTCGTTCCTCCCCACCAGCCCTGCCGGACACCTAAAAGGCCGCGACCCATCCGTGACCGCCGACAAGCTCGGCGATGCCTGGGTGGACGGGGCAACGGTCGTGTACATCGGCAAGGCCGCGGGCCAGGACGGACTGAATCAGCGGCTTGCCGACTACCGCCGCCACGGCACTGGTCTGCTGGCTGGCCATTGGGGCGGTCGCTACATCTGGCAGCTGGTCGACTCGGACGCACTGCTCGTCGCCTGGCGGCCGATGACCGAGGACGACGCGGGTGAGGCTGAGCAGGACCTGATCGACGAGTTCAAAGCACTCCACGAAGGAACTCTGCCCTTCGCCAACCTCAGGAACAACGCCCGAAGGGCTCCAGGGATGGACACCAACATCGGCTAAGCCGTGGAACCCGCGCTGGGCCAGAGGAACGAGTGGGCGGCGAGGACGACGATGTCACCGGCTTCGTCCTCGACCAAGAGCGCGGACGCCAGGGGTGGGGAGCCGAAGAGGGCCTCCTCCGGCCTGGGCCCGGCGTTCCTCGAACGGCTGGATCTCCGTCGAGCTTGGTGGCGTCGTTGGCCACATCAGCGACGGCGTCAACCGGCAGCTCCGGTCAGCAACGCTTCTATGCGGGAGCGGATGGACGTGGCCCGGGGGTCGGTACAGGGGGTCAGGTGGGTCAGGGCCTCGGTCCAGTGGCCACGGGCAGTCTCGGGATCCTCCGGGTGAACGACTGCGGCCAGGTGGTCGAGTTCCAGGGCGAGTTGCCAGGTGTCCCCCAGGTCGCGGTGAACGGCCGCCGCCTGGCGGTGGAAGGTAGTGGCCTCGCCGTGGCGGTCCATCACGGCATACGTCTGGCCCGTGCCGCGCCAGGCCAGGGCTTCGCGGCTGCGGTCGCCGAGGCGTCGGTGGAGCATGGCGGAGCGCTGGTAGGAGGTCAGGGCGTCGCCGTGCTGGGCGGCGGTGCGCTGGATGTCGCCGAGAGTCAGGAGCCAGAAGCCTTCCCGGGTGTGGTCGCGGAGGGCGAGCGCGATATCGAGCGCCTCGTCGATGGATCGCCGGGCGGCATCCGTGTCACCCTCCTCGAGTCGCAGGGCGGCTGCGATCCGAAGGAGGTTGCCTTCACCGCCACGATTGCCCAGGGCCCGGTGCGCGGCAAGCGCCTCGTCGATGACCGAGGCGGCCTCGGGCAGGCGGCCGGCGCTCAGGCGAGTGCTGGCGATGTTGGACAGTGCGGTGGCGGTTCGTTGACCATTTCCCAGGTCTCGGAAAACGGACATGGCCTGCCCGAAATGCGCGTCCGCCAAGTCGAGTTCGCGCTGTCGTAGATGGATCAGGCCCATGAGGTTGAGGGCCTGGGCCTCGTCGAACCGGCTCTGCGAGCTGCGAGCCAACGTGACGGCTCGCTCCAGAGCGTCCAGGCCCTCGGAGAAATTGTTCAGAGCCCTGTGCGCGATGCCCATGTTGATGAGCAGCCGTGTCCGCGCTCTCTGGTCCTCTCGTCTTGTCGCTGCCTCCAATCCGATTCGGCCCAGTTCCAGCCAGTCCCGCTCCGACGACGAGGCGGGACGTGCGAACCACAGGATCGTGGCCAACTGCCAAGCCGTCTCGTCCATTCCGTTTCGGGCGGCGTCGCGCACGGCGGGGAGGAAGTTGCCCTGTTCCCGTTCGGACCAGTCGACTGCGGCGTTGTAGTCGGTGAAGACGAGGGGCGTGACTTCCGGCAGGGGTCCAGGCAGTGGCAGGTGGTCCTCTGACGGATAGAACCACGTCTGGGCGGCGTCGGCGGTGTGGAGGTACCAGCTCAGGACGCGTCGTCGCGCAGCTTGCCTCTGGTCGGACGACTCCTCTGTCTGCGCAAGGTCGGTGGCGTACGCGCGTAAAAGGTCGTGGAACTGGAACCGGTCCGGAGCGGTCTGCTCCAGCAGGTGGGCCCCGACCAGATCGTCGAGTAACTGGCGTGTTCGGCTGGGTGTGATTTCGCCGAGGGCGGCGGCAGCGGGGAGGCTGAACGCCGCTCCAGGGTGCAGGCCAAGGAGGCGGAAGAGGCGGGCCGAGTGCGTGGACAGAGCGCGGTAGGACCAGGTGAAGACCGAACGGATGGCTTCGGCCTCGTCATCGATGCCGGTACTGAGGGCGTCCCAGAGGGCGGACTCGTCACGCAGATCGCTGATGAGATCGTCGAGTCGCATGTGCGGGTGGCTGGCGGCCCGTTCCGCGGCGATCCGCAGGGCAAGCGGCAGACGGGCGCACAGGCCCGCCAGTTCCGCGAGTTTGTCGCCGTCGTCCTCGGGTCGATAGCCCCTCGTGACCGCGCGCAGCAGAGCGACCGCCTCCGGCTCCGGAAGCGTGCCGAGGGTGATCCTGCGGGCGCCGTCACGCACCGAGAGACCCGCCAGGCGGCTGCGGCTGGTGACCACGACGAGGCTGTCTCCTGCGCCGGGGAGCAGCGGCCGGACCTGGCTGACTGTGGCCGCGTTGTCCAGGAGGATCAGGACCCGGCGGTCGGCGATCAGTGAGCGGTACATCGCTGCCGCGTCGTCGACGTCCTGGGGAACGTCGGCCGGGGACACGCCCAGGGCCCGCAGGAAGCGCTGGAGTGCCTGCGCGGCTGTGACTGGTTCTCCGGGATCGTACCCGCGGAGGTTGACGAAGAGCTGGCCGTCGGGGAACTGGTCCTTGACCTGGTGCGCCCAGTGCAGGACCAGCGAGGTTTTGCCCGCGCCCGCCGTGCCGGCCACCACGTGAACGGAGACGACGACGCGCTCGCCGTTTCGGTCGGCAAGCACCGCGTTCAGCTGTCCCAGTTCGTCGAAGCGGTTGACGAAGGTGTTCACGTCGGCGGGGAGCTGGCGTGGGACGGGCCCCGACGGCCCCGAGGCGGCGCCGTGGTGGAAGTGGATGTCACCAGTGACGCTCCCGGCCTGTACGACATCGCGAGACGACCCAGAGAGGTCGTTCTGCGAGTCTCCGGGTCGCCTGTTGCCCTCTGTAGACACGTCGATCGATGCGCCCTGGTCAGGCCGCAGGCGGCGGAGGCAGGTCGACCACGGCACGGCCGAAGTACGCCTGGACGTCCTCCGCAGCCGCGTACAGGTCCCGCAGATACTCCGACCAGTTCCTCACGGTGCTGGGATCCGTGAAACGAATCGCCCCGTCCGGTTGACCGGCAGCGGTGTACAGCACACGGTAGAGAACCCGACTGTCCAGAAGGCTCAACTCCGGCAGCACCCCATCGCCCTCCGCGACGGCGACCGCGGAAGCAGGCAGGACGCGAATGGAATGCCCGCATTCCGCGCTCAGTCGCAGCCAGTGCAGCTCCCACTGCACATACGGCGTCAGCGGCTCCTCAACCACACGAATACGATGAAAGACCGCCCCCCGCGACACTTCATCCCTGGCCCTTCGAACCAAGGCGTCACGGTCGGCCTCGAACAGCCGCAACACTGCTGGCCAGTCCCCCTGACGCAGCGCCTCCCGGCTGTCGTCGTTCGTCTCCTCGAAGTGCTGCAACCGCTCCAGTTTCCAGGACTCCCCATCGCGGATCGCGGCGCGCCGCTCCCGGAAGTCCCGCTTGTAGTCCTCGCGGGTGAGCCGCTCACCCAGCTCGTCCGGGAGCCCAGGAGCACGGAGATCAAGCATCGGGAATGTCCGCCTTCGCCGCGCTCAGCATGTTGCCCGGGATGACGACCAACCGCTCGTCCGGCCCCAGGTTCACCTCGCCCGGCAGGCTCGACCGGTAGTGCGCGGTGAGATCACGGCCGATCACGGCAACGTCACCGTTGCTCAGCTGCCAGATGTCCGGGCACTCGTCGTCGTCCTTGGAATTGCCCAGCTCCGCCGCCGACTTACCGAGGCGTTTGACGAATAACGCGGACGGATCGGCTTCCCATGCGCGGGCCACGACTGCCTCCAGTATCCACAGCATCACTGACAGTGTCCTCAACGATACCGGGCACACCTGGATGCGTACATCAGGAAAACCGCCAGTCCACGCAGCACTCCCCCAGCGGACGCACGGACGTCTTGAGCTACCGCTCAACACCGCACAGGTGATCGGAGTCATACAGATGACGGGGCGCAACCCCCTGTGTCGACGGCATCCGAACCGGGGCCGCCCGGGACGCCGCAAGGGTCCGAAGCGCCGTCAACTCTCCCGCGCGGGAGGAGATGTAGGACTGTTGAAGGTGATGCCGGAGAAGTCCCGACCCTGGATCACCGGACCATATTGGGTACCGCCACTGACCGTGTTGGTCACCGAGCCCTCAGCCAACGCTGGAATCCGGCCACGCCACGAGTCCAGCGCGGCAGCGAACTCCGGGTCAACGGCCGCCCGCGCGGCGAGGGCACCACTCAACGCTTCTGCCCGTGCCGGTTCGCCTGGTGCCTCGCTCAGCGCCACCAACTCGGCCTCCCCGGATACCGGGGCTCCCGCCTGCCTGCCGAACGGTCTCCGCACCAACTCACTCAGCGTCGCCCATGCCTGCCGACCCAGCTCGCCCCCGGCCCCGCCTGCCAGCGCCGCCAGCACTCCCACCGATACCGGATCCAAGGCGTCTCCTCGACTACACGTTCCCGGTCTCATTTCGACTGACCCACGGTAGAGGAGCGACCATCCTCACCGCAGCCCGAATCTCTGAACCTTTCCAGACGCCGCCCACATGAGCCGAGTCAGACCACCCGCCACTGTCCGGGCAGCAGACTGCACCGAGCACGAGACGATGCCGCGCAGGCCCTGCGCACGGCCGGCAGTCCAGCCGGTGACATAGACGAGCAAACCGCTAGTGCTAGTGGGCGGCAAGGCCGCGACGCTCGCTTCGGTCATCGTCCTGGCTCGCATCCCCCTGCTGGCGCCCCAGCCCCAGCAGCTTCAGCAGGTCGGCCGTCACCACTCGGTAGGCGTTGCCGAGCCGCAGAACCTTGACCGGGTACTCCCCTTGCTTGGCGAGTCCGTAACCGGTGGATCGGCCGATCATCAACGCCCGGTTCGAGGTGTCGAGGTCGATCACGGCGGGAAGGGCAAGCAGTTCGTCGCCCGTCAGCCCTCGCGCCTCACGGACCAAGCCGGATGCCGTCATGATGCCCTCCGCGTGATTTATCGGTGTCGTGGTGACGCCAAAGATGTATCACTATGTTGCGGCGGCGCTTTATTGCTGCATAAAGTGCCACCATGACACCTGATCAATGGCCGACAGCGTTCACCGGTCGGATCGCCCAGCGCTTGCGGGACACACGCAAGGCCGCTGGCCTAACCATGGCCGAAGTCGCCCAGGGCTGCGCCGACCGCGGCTTGCCGGAGTTCACTGAGCACTCCATGAAGAACCTGGAATCCGGGCGCAAGACGAGCATCACCGTCGCGGACTTCGTCGTCCTGGCCGACGTGCTCGGCGTCCCGCCAGTGACCCTCCTCTTCCCCCTCGGTTCCTCGGCCACGGTCGAGGTCCTCCCGGGCAGGGAAGTGTCCACCTGGGACGCCGTCGCGTGGTTCACCGGCGAGACCCCCCTGAACGAGCCCGCCCCAGAAGGCACCGCCCGCGACGTCCTCGACGTCTTCCGCCACCACGGAGACCTGGTGGCCGCCGCAACGTCCTCCCACGCCCTGGCCAGGGAGCGGCGACGAGCGGCGAGCACCACCCTGGACCGGACCCGCAGGGCCACACTCCTGCAGCGCGCCGAGGGCTACGAGGAGCACGCCTTCGAGGACTGCCAGGAACTGCGCGCCTTCCGCACCCGGATGCGTGAGCGCTCCCTCGTTCCCCCTGCCCTTCCCGACGAGATCGCCTTCGTCGACCAGCCCGAAACACAGACCCAGCCGGAGGACGGCCTTCAATGAGTGGCACGACCACCCGGCGGTGTTCCTGCCGCGACCCGAAGACCGGGAAGAACTACGGAAAGGCGTGCCCGAAGTTCGCCAGCAAGCGTCACGGCACCTACGCCGTACGCCACGAGCTGCCCGCCCGCCAGGACGGTACCCGGCGCGAGTACCGCCGCTCGGGCTTTCCCAGCGCCACGAAGGCATCCGAGGAACTGGACAAGATCCGGGCCCTGCTGGCCATACCCGACGAGGACGACCCCGCCGGACTGATGCTCATCAGCGATCTGCTGGAATCCTGCGCCCGGAGCAAGGAGCCGCTACCCGACTACGACGAGACCCGGCGCCGGTTCACCACCGGACAGACCCTCAACGCGAAGACCACCGTCGCCGAGTGGCTCGACCTGTGGCTCACGGGCCGCAAACGGCTGCGGCCGACCGGACTCAAGCGCTACGAGCTGGACGTGCGCGTACACCTCAAGCCGCACCTGGGCGAGCTGCGTCTGGACAAGCTCCGGGTGCACCACCTGGACAAGATGTTCGACGCCGTCAATGAGGCCAACATCGAGATCAGCGAGCAGAACGCACAGCGGCGGGCAGCCATCACTCAGCTCAGGGCAACCTCGCGCAAGGGCGCGGACGGCCGGGCCCAGCGCGCCGCACTCCAGGAGTCGATCCAGGCCATGCCGCCCTTCCGCCGGATCACCGGGGCCAGCACCCAGCAGCACATCAAGGCCACCCTGCGCGCCGCGCTGAACGTTGCCATCGCCCAGCAGGCGATGCCAAACTTCAACCCGGCCGAGCACGTCGAAGTCGAGCCCGGCGCCAAGCCCAAGGCGCTGGTGTGGACCGACGAGCGCCTCGCCCACTGGCAGGCCACCGGCACCAAGCCCTCCCCGGTCATGGTCTGGACGCCGGAACAGACCGGGCGTTTCCTCGACTTCATCGCCGATGACCGCCTCTACGGCCTGTGGCACCTGATCGCGTTCCGGGGACTTCGGCGCGGTGAAGCCTGCGGGCTGCGGTGGATGGACCTCAACCGGGCGGACTCCTCGCTCGCCGTGGCCACCCAGCTCGTCCAGGACGGCTGGGAGATCACCGAAGGCGCCCCCAAGACGAACTCAGGCGTGCGCACCATCGCATTGGACGAGGAGTCCATCGCCTACCTGAGCGAGCACAAGAAGCGGCAGGCCGGCGAGCGCGCTCAGTGGGGTTCCGCCTGGAAGCTGACCGGGCGCATCTTCACCCAGGAAGACGGCTCCTGGCTCCATCCCGGCAAGGTTTCCGACCTGTTCGAGCGCCTGGTGGCCGCCGCCGGGCTGCCCCCAGTCCGCCTCCACGACCTGCGCCACGGAGCCGCCACCCTCATGCTCGCCGCCGGAGTCGACATCAAGGTCGTCTCCGACACCCTCGGCCACTCCGACACTCGCATCACCCGGGACATCTACCAGGCCGTTCTCGACGACCTCGCCCGCGCCGCAGCCGAAGCCGTCATCAAGCTCGTCCCACGAGCCCACACCCGGGGCGGCAAACCCCGTGCGGCAGAGCCGCCCCGGCCGATGCCGGGCATGGCCCCACCGAAGCGCCCCCAGGACGACGCGGAAACGACCGACGGCCAGAGCGCGTAAGCAATCCAGCCAAACAACAGGCCCCGGTCAGCATGACCGGGGCCTGTTGTTGCCATCTCAGCCGGGGCGAGCCGCCCGCCGACCATGGAAGCGAGCAGGCAGTAGCGGCCCTGCCGCAGGCACGTTGCAGCCACCATCTGCTCTGCGGAGATCCTGCGTCAGAATCGATGCTGCGCCGCCAGTCTCAACACCCGCCATGCTTCCCGCGCGGCAAGGCCGGGATTCGACCACCGCCTCGGGTGTCGCGACCGCACTGCGGACCGGGGCGAAGCGCCTCGGTCCGCAGTGCGCCACCGTCGCCCGAACCCGCCGCACCGTACGCGGCGGCCGAGCCACCGACACCCTCCGCGTGCGCCACTGCACCCGCCCGCAGATCGCCCAGATCGCCCAGATCGCCACGCGTACAAGCCGCGCAGGGCTGGCCACAAGGCCGCGACCGCCTGCCTCGCCCGCACCGTCAAGGCAGCGTGACCAGCGCAGCGACCCTGGGGGAACTACCACCCGCGACGTCGCTCAAGCTCTTCGAAAGCGCGCATCTTACAGGCGACCTACTGGACGGTAATCAGCCTTGGTGCGACGCCCACCCGAACGGAGAAGGGGCACTCCCGCCCGATCGCCAAGGCCACTAAACAAGAGCCAAGCGGCCTCGGACCCGGTCCCGTGAACACCGGCTCCAAGGCCTTGACCAGAACCTGAACCCACCAGGAGTGATCGTGAACCACACCGCACAGTCCGCTGCCGCCCTCGCCGCCCCGCCGCTGTTCGACGCCGACGCCCGCACCACCGAGCCCACCGTCCACGACCGCGCCAACCTCGCCCTCGTCCCGTCCGCGCCGGCCTGCGTCGTCTGGTCGTGGTGCACCGTCACCGTCGACCACGAGATGCACACCTCCCACGACGTCACTATCGAGCAGCCCGGCGGCGGGACCGTCCTGGACGCCCGTGTCATGGCCGAGGACGGCCGCGACGGCGGCCCCGGCCTCGCCCCGTTCATCGGCTACTGCGAGACCGACGTCACCCCCGATGGGCTGCGCGCCGAGGTCGCCAACATCCGCGCCGCCCTGCCCCGCCTGGAGGCGCTGGCGGACATCGTCGACGGCACCCCGACAAGGCTGTCGGTTGCCCAGGTTCTCGGCAGCCTCGACCGGTTCCTCACCACCGATGGCGACCCGAAGGTCACCGCCTTCGTCGACTACGTCAAGGAACAGGTCGCCGAGTCCGACGACCCCGCCGCGACGGTGGAGGACATCGCCTTCGCCATCGCCCACCACCGGGCCCGCAAGTCCGTCACAGCCAGCCGAGCCCTCACCGAGTTCCTCACCGAGTTCCTCACCGAGCACAGCATCACCCGGATTCCGGCCAACGGCCCGAACGGTGACTTACTGACCGGGCCGCTCTACTTCCGCGAGCGCGACGGCCGCCGCTTCCTGGTGACGCCGGTCGGCGCGGCCCCGGCCGAAACACTGGAATACCTTCGCGGCGCGTTCACGGCCCGGGAGCAAGCCGTGCCAGAGGCGCGCACCTGGTCCATCACCACCGAGAGCGGGGCGACAGTCAGCGGCCACCTCCCGGCATGGAGCGAGGACGACCCGAGCAAGACCGATCTGCCCGACGACAAGCTCCACCTGCACCTCTCCGACGTGACGCACCACCAGGCCATCCCCGGCCAGCCGATGGTGATCAACACTCCGTTCGGCATCGATGGGGGCCGTGAAATCTACGAAGAGAACGTGTTCTGCGCAACGATCACGTGCTCCCCGCATTCCCCCGTCCCCGCCGACCGTGTCCCGACCGCGACCATCACGGTCGTCGAGGACTGCGTCATGGAGGACTTGGACCCACAGGACGTCACGGACGTCGCGGCCAAGCTGCGCGCGCAGGCCGACCGCCTCAACCAGGTCGCGCAGCAGCTCGCCGACGCCCGCGCAGATTGGGCCGCGAACGCCGAGGCGACGGCGTGACCGAGCACCAGCAGCCGACGGCCGGTACCCCGAGCGTCCGGCCACCGACCGCATCCTGTTTGTAGGCCAGCGACAGCCGGGCACACCGTCGCCACGTCCGACCACGACGACGTCGCCATCCCCTAGCCCGCCTGGTGCCTCGGCCACCACCCAGCCGACGGATACCGCGGACACGGGCCACGAGAGGTCGGAGACGACGTTCAACGTCACCACTGCCCACCGCGAGATCATGCTGATGACGGCAGGCCCAGAGCAACAGCCGCTCACCGAACGCGAGCCCGGTACCGGGGCCTCGTCAACCTCGAGCTCGGCGGCGACTGAGTTGCATCGGCTGGTCTGTGCACGCCTTGTCAAGTGTTCGGTGCGTGTGGGCACCGCCGAGCGTCGAAACGACCTGCTCGAGCAATTGACGCCGCACGATGAGGCCCGCCATTACCGGGCTGGCTCCAGCACATGGCGATTCACTGCTAGCTCCAGCGATGGGCGAGCGCAGCGTCGGCGCGCAGGGTCGCCGGCATGCCCGCATCCACTTCGTTCTGGTCGTGCTCATCGCCGCAGGGGCAGATACTCCAGCCGTCACGTTCGACCCGTAGGGCTACCGTCTCGCTGATGCCGGCGAGTTCGGTCAGGACGCCGACCGGGGTATCGGCCTTATCCCCGACGCCTGCGAAGGACAGGGCCGCTCCGATCTCGGTGGCCAGGTCCAGCGCATGGGAGGCGGTGCGGCCATCGCCGTTCAGCGCCGCGTACTTGCCAGCCTGGGCGGCAGCCATCACCAGGCGGCCGGCAACCTGCACGGGGACCGCGACCATGCGGGCGTCGACCCGTACCGGCCGCACGGCGTGCACGTTCTCAGCACCCTCACGGCCCGGATCCGCAGCAGCGGTGATGGCCTCGGCCACCGCATCCGGCTGGACTAGGTGGAGCGCCTCCTCCTCGTCCATGCCGATCCGCTCGGCCACGGAACGGACCATCAGCGCCACCACGTCGCGCACAGTCACCGGTTCGACCTCGACTCCGCGCGTCAGCAGCACAGCACTCGTCTGGGCGACGAGCGCCTTGAAGCCCACGTTTTCCTGAATGTCCGGCACCCCTTCAGCCTACGGGCTGCTTCTTGTCGGGATGCGACAACTCAACAAGGACAGCGCACCGCTCCACGCGTCCGCCGTCTGCTACCTGGCTCTGCCGGACGGTCGCGAGCGCCTGCTGCCATCACCGGACCACCCACACGAACAGCGCCCCCAGCGAGCCTCTGCGGCGCGCACCGCGCGCTCCCCAGAAACGGCCCGTTGTGCTCCGCCTGTCCCGATGCGCTCCCCTCGCGCTCCCCAGGCCATCTGCGGGGGTCCCCAGCCGAACCAGCGGAACCGCGATACACAGAGAAAAAGGAAAAACCCCAGGTCACGGCGAGTGAGTCCTAGGGTCTTCCAGAGCCGCCTTCGGGATTCGAACCCGAGACCTACGCATTACGAGTGCGTTGCTCTGGCCAACTGAGCTAAGGCGGCACGCCCGTCGCACCATGGTGCGATCAGCGGCGTCGCCAAGTCTACACAGTTTCGGAGGGTGCTCCGTACCGCCCTCCCCCGGAACCGTATGCGCAGGTCAGGGGGGAGATTCGGCGGATCGGTGGGTCAGGAGCACCTCTTGCCCTCGGCAGGCGGGGTGCCGTCCAGGAGGTACGTGTTGATCGCCGTGTCGATGCAGTTGCTGCCGCGGCCGTACGCCGTGTGGCCGTCACCCTCGTAGGTGAGGAGCCTGCCGGAGGAGAGCTGGCCGGCCAGGGACTGGGCCCACTTGTACGGGGTGGCGGGGTCGCGGGTGGTGCCGACCACGACGATCGGGGACGCGCCCTTCGCCTCGATGCGGTGCGGGGTGCCGGAGGCACCGACGGGCCAGTCGGCGCAGTTCAGGGAGGCCCAGGCGAGGGGTTTGCCGAAGACCGGGGACGCCTTCTCGAAGCTGGGGAGGGCCTGCCTGACGGCGCTCGGGCCGGTGAAGGCCGGGGGGGCGTCGAGGCAGTTCACGGCTGCGTTGGCGGGCATCAGGTTCGCGTACATGCCGTTCGGCTGACGCTCGTAGTAGCTGTCGGCGAGGGCGAGCAGGCCGGAACCGTCGCCCGCCCGGGCGCCGGCGATGGCTTCGCGGAGCTGCGGCCAGGTCGATTCGTCGTACATGGCGGCAATGACGCCGATGGTGGCGAGGGACTCACCGAGCTTGCGGGTCTCGCCGGTGGGGAGGGGTTTGGCGTCGAGGCCGGCGAAGAGCTGCTCGAGGCGGGTGGCGGCGTCGGCGGTGGAGGTCGTGCCGAGCGGGCAGTCCGACTTCTTCACGCAGTCCGCGGCGAAGGACTGGAATGCGGTCTCGAAGCCCGCGGTCTGGTCGCGGTTCATCTCGATCGACGGGAGCGACGGGTCCATCGCGCCGTCGAGGACGAGGCGGCCCGTCCGGGCGGGGAAGAGCTCGGCGTACGTCGCACCCAGGAAGGTGCCGTACGACGCCCCGACATAGGTCAGCTTCTCGTCACCGAGCAGGGATCGTAGGATGTCCATGTCGCGGGCCGTCTCGATGGTGGAGACGTGCGGGAGGATCTTGCCGGAGCGCTGCTTGCAGCCGTCCGCGAACTGCTGGAAGGAGTCGCTCAGCTCTGCGACCTCGGCGGCGTCGTCAGGGGTCTGGTCGACCTGGGTGTACGCGTCCATCTGCGGTCCGGTGAGACATTCGACGGGTTCGCTGCGGGCGACGCCGCGCGGGTCGATGGCCACCATGTCGTAGCGGGCACGGACCGGGGCGGGGTAGCCGACGCCCGCATAGCTCTGGAGGTAGCCGATGGCCGAGCCGCCGGGGCCGCCCGGGTTCACCAGGAGGGAGCCGATCCGCTTGCCCGGGCCGGTGGCCTTCTTCCGTGAGACGGCCAGTTTGATGTCGCCGGCGCCCGGCTTCGCGTAGTCGAGCGGCGCCTTCATGGTGGCGCACTGAAATCCGGAGACGCCGCAGCCCCGCCAGGTCAGGTGCTGCGTGTAGTACGGCAGAAGCTCCGGGGGAGCGGCGGGCGTGGAACCCGACGCGCTCGTCGTCGAACTGCCGCTGCTGCAGCCGGAGATGAGTAGGCCGGCAGTGCCGAGCATGGTGGCGAAGGTACGGAGCAGGCGCCTGGTATCCATCCCCGGAGCGTAACCGTCACGCGGCGACTCGCCCGATTCGTTACTCAATCGGGTGAATCAGCGATCCATGGCGAGGATTCGTGGCGGGGATCAGCCCGGGTCGGCAGTCCGCACCCGCCCGAGCTGGAGATCCATGTCGGAGCCTCGTGTCAGAAGTCCGTGTCAGCCTGCGCGTAGTGCCATCGTCATCGCCTCCACCGCGAGCAGCGGGGCCACATTGCGGTCCAGCGCCCGGCGGCAGGCGATCACCGCCTCTATCCGGCGCAGGGTGCGCTCGGGTGTGGAGGACCGGGCGATCCGGTCGAGTGCGTCCCGGACATCGACATTGGAGAGCGCGATCTGTGAGCCCAGCTGGAGCGCCAGTACGTCGCGGTAGAAGCCGGTCAGATCGGTGAGCGCCAGGTCCAGGCTGTCGCGCTGGGTACGGGTCTTGCGGCGCTTCTGCTTGTCCTCCAGCTCCTTCATCACCCCCGCCGTGCCGCGCGGCATCCGGCCTCCGGCGACCGCGCCGAGCGCAGCCTTCATGTCCTCCGTCTCCTTGACGTCGACCTCTTCGGAGACCTGCTTCGCATCGTCGGCGGCGGTGTCGATGAGCTCCTGGGCCGCCTTCAGACAGCCGCCGATGTCCTCGACCCTGAGCGGAAGCCTGAGCACGGCCGCGCGGCGCGCGCGCGCCTTCTCGTCGGTGGCGAGGCGGCGGGCCCGGCCGATGTGCCCCTGCGTGGCGCGCGCCGCGGACGCGGCCCGCTCCGGATCGATGCCGTCGCGCCGGATCAGCACATCGGCGACGGCGTCGACCGGCGGGGTGCGCAGCGTGAGATGACGGCAGCGGGACCGGATGGTGGGCAGCACATCTTCGAGGGAGGGGGCACAGAGCAGCCACACCGTGCGGGGCGCGGGCTCCTCGACCGCCTTCAGCAGCACGTTTCCCGCGCCT
This sequence comes from Streptomyces sp. NPDC005181, assembly GCF_040608395.1. Classification (NCBI taxonomy): domain Bacteria; kingdom Bacillati; phylum Actinomycetota; class Actinomycetes; order Kitasatosporales; family Streptomycetaceae; genus Streptomyces; species Streptomyces sp. NPDC005181. Next base: position 147,752 of record NZ_JBEXID010000002.1, on the reverse strand, counting down.
TCCGTGAGCCGGTCGGCGTCCTCCAGGATGATCACCTGCCAGCGGCCCACGGCCGGGGAGAGCTGGGCGCGGCGGACCAGCTCACGGGTCTCCTTCACACCGATGGAGAGCAGGTCCGTGCGGACCACCTCGACGTCGGCATGCGTACCGACGAGGCTCGTGTGACAGCCGTCGCAGAAGCCGCACCCCGGTGCGCCGCCCATGGCGCGGTCCGGGCTGGTGCACTGGAGGGCGGCGGCGAAGGCGCGGGCGGCGGTGGACCGCCCGGAGCCCGGCGGTCCGGTGAACAGCCAGGCGTGGGTCATCTTCGACCCCGGCGGCACCCGCTCTCCGGCGGAGATGGCGGTGACCAGCGCATCGGCGTCCCGGGCGGCGGCGGCGAGCTGCTGCTGCACTCGGTCCTGGCCGACCAGGTCGTCCCATACGGTCATGGGTCACCGCCCTTCCGGTGGTCGTGTACGGCTCCGGCTTCCCATTGTGGGGGATGGGTCTGACAATCCCGGCGATCCGGTCCGTCCCCGGCCCCGGCCCCAGGCCCGGCCCCAGGCCCGACTACCGGCCGGGCCCCCGGCCGGCCCCGCTCAGCGGCGCGGGCCGCGTCCGCGTCCGGAGGTACCGGGGTCCTCGTCGTCACCGTCGTGATCACCGAGCAGCTCGTCCGCCAGCGTCGGCAGATCGTCCAGCGGGGTCTCCTCGGCCCAGTCCGGACGAGGCCGCCGACCGCGCGTCCGCAGCTCCTCGGCAGCGTGCGGGGCGCCGTGCGGACCGCTGACCTGCGGCAGCTCCCGGGTGCGCTCGCTCTCCCGCTCCGCTGCGGCGCCGGCCGGGCGCTCGTCCCGGAAGATGCCGCGCGGAACCCGGTCCGCCGGGTGCTCGTCACGAACGTCCCGGACCGGCGGAAGCACCGTCGTCTCGTCCGCGGCGCCCGCAGCATCCCGTGCCGAGGGACGCTCCGACCGGTCTGTGGCGTCGGGGATCTTCGGGAGCATCGCCGTCTCGGCCTCGGGCGACGGCGTGGCGACCGGCGACGGCACCGGCTGCGTCACCTCGTTCGGGCCGACCACCGGCGTCGGCACCGTCAGCTCGTTGTCCTGGACGGACGCGGACTCCGCTCGGGCAGCCCCCGCCGCCTCGGCCTCCGCCTGCCGCCGGGCCGCCTCGGCCCGCAGCAGAGCCTCCTCGGCCTTGCGCTGCTTCTCCAGCCGCCGCGCCTCGGCCTCCTTGCGGAGCCTGGCCTCCTCCTCGGCCTGCCTGCGCAGCCGGGCCTGCTCGGCTTCACGGGCCTGCTCCTCGGCCTCCCGCCTGACCCGCTCCTGCTCGGCGGCCCAGCGGGCCTCCTCCGCCCGCAGACGGGCCTCCTCCGCCTGACGCTCGGCCTCGCGCTGCCGCGCCTCCTCCAGCTCGCGGCGCTGACGCTCCTCCTCCTCGGCGCGGAGCTTGGCGAGCTGTTCCTGGCGCTCGCGCTCCAGTCGCTCCTCCTCCGCCTTGCGGGCCGCCTCTTCCTCGGCCTTGCGCCGGGCCTCCTCCTCAGCCGCCTTGCGCGCCTCCGCCTGGGCCTTGATCTCGGCCTCGGAGAGCGGCAGGAGCTGGTCGAGCCGGTGGCGTACGACGGTCGTGATCGATTCCGGTTCCTGGCCTGCGTCCACCACCAGATAGCGCGTCGGGTCGGCTGCGGCCAGCGTCAGGAAGGCGGCCCGTACCCGGGCGTGGAACTCGGGCGGCTCGGACTCCAACCGGTCGGGCGCCTCGGTGAACCGTTCCCGCGCAGTCTCCGGGTCGACATCGAGCAGCACCGTCAGATGCGGTACGAGGCCGCTCGTCGCCCACCGCGAGATCCGGGCGATCTCGGTCGGGGACAGGTCGCGTCCGGCGCCCTGGTAGGCGACGGACGAGTCGATGTAACGGTCGGAGATGACGATTGCGCCGCGCTCCAGCGCCGGACGCACCAGCGAGTCGATGTGCTCGGCGCGGTCGGCGGCGTACAGCAGGGCCTCGGCCCGGTTCGAAAGACCGGCCGACGACACGTCGAGCAGGATCGAACGCAGCCGCTTGCCGACCGGGGTCGCCCCCGGCTCGCGGGTGACGACGACCTCGTGGCCCTTGGCGCGGATCCACTCGGCGAGCGCCTCGGCCTGGGTGGACTTGCCGGCCCCGTCGCCGCCCTCCAGGGCGAGGAAGAAGCCCGTCGCTGCAGGCGCCACGGCCGGTTCGCCACCGCGCAGGGCCTCGCGCAGATCGCGGCGCAGCGGCACTCCGGACCGGTCGTCCGTCCGGGCGAGGACGACCGCGGCGACCGGCAGCAGCAGGGCGCCGATGAGCATCAGGGTGAAGGCGGCGCCGCCGTGTGCGAAGACGAAGTCACCGGCGGTCAGCCGGTGTGTGCCGATGGCGGCGGCCAGCAGCGGGCCCGCGACCGCACCGAGCGCGATCATGACCCGGACGACGGCCTGGAGGTGCTCGGTGGTCCTGGCCCGGCGGACCTCCTCGGTCTCCTGGTCCACGAGCGTGTGCCCGGTGTTCGCGGCGACACCCGCCGCGTATCCGGCGAGAACCGCGATGAACACCACGGTCGCCGTGTCCGGCACCAGGCCCATCGCGAGGAGCGCGATCCCGGTGACGGCGGTGGCGAGTGCGAGCAACCGGCGCCGCGACAGGGTGGGCAGCACCTTCTCGGCGGTGCGGATGCCGGTCCCTGTGGCGCCGGTCAGGGCGAGGATCAGCAGGGCGAAGGTGACGGGGCCACCACCGAGGTCGGCCGCGTGCAGTGCGGCGACGGCGGCCGCGGCGGCGATCGCTCCGGCGACCGCGGCGCAGGCGCCGACGATCAGTGAGACGGCGCCGGTACGGCCCCTGTCCGGGCCGTCGGCCGTGGACGGCCGGCGCAGGCCCTCCAGGGGCGAGCGCGGGCGGGGCGTCGGCGAACCGGGCAGTTCGAGGAAGTACAGGGTGGAGATCGAGGCGGAGAACAGCCCGGCCGCGACGTACGAACCGAGCGCTGCCTGGTGGAAGGAGAACCACTCCAGCCCCGCACCCAGCAGATTGCCGATGAGCGTGGCGACCAGCAGGACGGCCGCCGCAGCGGGCACGGCGGCGAAGTCCGTACGCACGGAGAGCCGGCGCAGCGCGTCGAGATGGTCCGGCAGCGGGCGTACAACGGCGCCCTCCGCGGGCGGGGCGGGCAGCAGCGCGGGCGCGGCGCTCTCCTTGGCGATGGTCCACAGCCGTTCGCCGACACCCGTGAAGAAGACGGTGATGAGGATCATCATGAGCGCCTTGTCGGGCATCCAGTCGATCCACAGCGGTGCGACGACGAGCAGCGCGAGCCGCAGCCCGTCCGCTCCGATCATCAGCCACCGCCGGTCCAGCGGTCCACCGGGCGCGGTGAGCGTCGTCAGCGGCCCCAGGAGTACGGCTCCGAAGAGGAGCGTGGCAAGGATTCGGGCACCGAAGACGGCGGCGACGGCAAAGGCCGCCCCGCGGTATCCGGATCCGAATGAGCCCTCAAGGACCGCCGCTTGCAGCGACAGCAGCACCAGCACGAGAAGGGCGAGTGCATCGCCGATACCGCCGACGAGCTGCGCGCTCCACAACCGCTTCAGCGGGGGAACACGCAACAGGGCTCGTACGGCGCGCTCGCGTGAGTCTGCGGCAAGTGTGTCGGAGGTGGGGCTCACGACCGTTGGCTGCTCGGCTCGCGTCATCCGCCCAGCCTATCCGGAGCGGCGCGGTCGCCGACGGCCCCATCCGAACATATGGGCGCCATGGACGGGGTTCAGGCGCCTGGGGCGCGGGTTCGGGCGACTGCTGCGGGCCTGTTCCCCACCCGCCCCATCCCGTTGCACCCCATGCCGGACGGGCTGAAAAGACGCAGGGCCCGGCACCTGGAAAGGTGCCGGGCCCCGGCGCTTGCACGTGCTCAGCCGTCAGCCGACTGTCATCAGTCCTCGGCGGGGGACGCCGCAGCCGCCTTCTTGGCCACGGCCTTCTTCGCCGTCGTCGCCTTCTTTGCGGTCGTCTTCTTCGCCGCGGTCTTCTTGGCCGCCGTCGCGGTCGTCTTCTTCGCGGCCGTTTTCTTCGCGGCCGTCGTCTTCTTCGCGGCCGTCGTCTTCGCCGGGGCCTTCTTCGCCGTCGTCTTCTTCTTGGCGGGTCCCTTGGCGCGCTTCTCCGCGAGGAGCTCGTAGCCGCGCTCCGGCGTGATGTCCTCGACGCTGTCGTCGGTCCGCAGCGTCGCGTTCGTCTCGCCGTCGGTGACGTACGCGCCGAAGCGCCCGTCCTTGACGACGACCGGAGCACCGCTCACCGGGTCCGTGCCCAGTTCCTTCAGCGGCGGCTTGGCGGCAGCGCGCCCGCGCTGCTTGGGCTGGGCGTAGATCGCGAGGGCCTCTTCGAGCGTGATGTCGAAGAGCTGGTCCTCGGAGGTGAGCGAACGCGAGTCCGTGCCCTTCTTCAGGTACGGGCCGTAGCGGCCGTTCTGCGCGGTGATCTCGACGCCCTCGGCGTCCTCACCGACGACCCGCGGCAGCGACATCAGTTTGAGCGCGTCCGCCAGCGTCACCGTGTCCGGCGACATCGACTTGAAGAGCGACGCGGTCCGCGGCTTGACCGCGTTCTTGCCGGTCTTCGGCGTGCCCTCGGGCAGCACCTCGGTGACGTACGGACCGTACCGGCCGTCCCTCGCGATGATCTGGTTGCCGGTGATCGGGTCCGCACCGAGCTCGTAGTCACCGCTGGGCTTGGCCAGCAGCTCCTCCGCGTACTCGACCGACAGCTCGTCGGGTGCCAGGTCCTCCGGCACGTCCGCGCGCTGGTGACCCTCTGCGTCCTTCTCACCACGCTCGATGTACGGGCCGTACCGCCCGACGCGGAGCTTGATGTCGTTGCCGACGGGGAAGGAGGAGATCTCCCGGGCGTCGATCGCGCCGAGGTCGGTGACGAGCTCCTTGAGACCGCCGAGGTGGTCGCCGTCACCGTTGCCCGCGGCGGAGGCCGCGCCACTGACGGTGTCGTCGCCCTTGCCGAAGTAGAAACGCCTCAGCCACGGCACGGACTGGGCCTCGCCCCGCGCGATGCGGTCGAGGTCGTCCTCCATCCGCGCGGTGAAGTCGTAGTCGACGAGCCGGCCGAAGTGCTTCTCCAGCAGGTTGACCACGGCGAAGGAGAGGAACGACGGGACGAGCGCCGTGCCCTTCTTGAAGACATAGCCGCGGTCGAGAATGGTGCCGATGATCGAGGCGTACGTCGACGGGCGGCCGATCTCGCGCTCTTCCAGCTCCTTGACCAGCGAGGCCTCGGTGTAACGGGCCGGCGGCTTGGTCGCGTGACCGTCGGCCGAGATCTCGTCGGCGGACAGCGCGTCGCCCTGGGCGACCTGCGGCAGCCGCCGCTCACGGTCGTCGAGTTCGGCGTTCGGGTCGTCGGCGCCTTCGACGTAAGCCTTCATGAAGCCGTGGAAGGTGATCGTCTTGCCGGACGCGGAGAACTCGGCGTCCCGGCCGTCGCTCGCCCGGCCGCCGATCTTCACGGTGACGGAGTTACCGACCGCGTCCTTCATCTGGGAGGCGACAGTCCGCTTCCAGATCAGCTCGTAGAGCCGGAACTGGTCGCCGGTCAGGCCGGTCTCGGCGGGCGTGCGGAAGCGGTCGCCGGAGGGGCGGATCGCCTCGTGCGCCTCCTGCGCGTTCTTGACCTTCCCGGCGTACGTACGCGGCTTCTCCGGCAGGTAATCGGCGCCGTACAACTGCGTGACCTGCGCCCTTGCCGCGGAGATCGCGGTGTCGGAGAGGGTCGTGGAGTCCGTACGCATGTAGGTGATGAAGCCGTTCTCGTACAGCTTCTGCGCGACCTGCATGGTGGCCTTGGCCCCGAAGCCCAGCTTGCGGCTCGCCTCCTGCTGGAGGGTCGTCGTACGGAACGGGGCGTACGGGGAGCGGCGGTACGGCTTCGACTCGACGGACCGTACGGCGAACGCGGAGTCGGCGAGAGCGGCGGCCAGGGCCCGGGCGTTCGTCTCGTCCAGGTGCAGCAGCTGCCCGGAGGCGGACTTCAGCTGTCCGTCCGGGCCGAAATCGCGGCCCTGGGCGATCCGGCGACCGTCGACCGCGCTGAGGCGGGCGGTCAGCGTCGACGGGTCGGAAGCGTCACCGGTACGGCCGGTGGCGAACGTGCCGGTCAGGTCCCAGTACTCGGCGGAACGGAAGGCGATGCGCTCGCGCTCCCGCTCGACGACGAGGCGGGTCGCGACGGACTGGACGCGGCCGGCCGACAGCCGCGGCATGACCTTCTTCCACAGGACCGGCGAGACCTCGTAGCCGTAGAGGCGGTCGAGGATACGGCGGGTCTCCTGGGCGTCGACCATGCGCTGATTGAGCTCGCGCGGGTTGGCCACCGCCTCCCGGATCGCGTCCTTGGTGATCTCGTGGAAGACCATCCGGTGGACCGGGACCTTCGGCTTGAGCACTTCCTGCAGGTGCCACGCGATGGCTTCGCCCTCGCGGTCCTCATCGGTGGCGAGGAACAGTTCGTCGGACTCGGCCAGCAGCTGCTTGAGCTTCCTGACCTGCGCCTTCTTGTCCGCGTTGACGACATAGATGGGCTGGAAGTCGTGCTCGACGTCGACGCCGAGCCGACGGACCTCGCCGGTGTACTCGTCCGGCACCTCTGCGGCGCCGTTCGGCAGGTCACGGATGTGCCCGACGCTCGCCTCGACGACGTATCCGGGGCCGAGGTAGCCCTTGATCGTCTTCGCCTTGGCAGGCGACTCGACGATGACGAGTCGGCGGCCGCCCTGTGCGGTCTCGCTGGTCGGGGACAACTTCGCTCTTCTCTCCGGTCGACACTCAGATGGGCATCCGGGCAGCGCGATGACGCTGCCGACGGTGCTGTCGCTGCGGAGTGTGACGGTACAACCCGCCCCCGTGTCAAACGGCAAAAGCCCGCAACGGCCACTCGAACGGTAACCCGACTTCCGCCATTCCTGCCGCCCGGAGTGCCCGTTACGCGGTCCGCACGGTCGCTGCCTGCGGGTTTCGGGGCGCGGTGGCCGCGCTGTGGCCGCCGGGGGAGAGAGGCTCGGGCCCCGGGCGTGTTCGCGGGCCCGGACCCGGTGGCCGCACGGTCGGGGACACGGCGGGAAGCCGGTGGCGCCGGGCCGGGGAATGGATCAGATGCGAGTGAAGCACCACACGCCGAGGACGAGGAAAAGTACGCCGAACAGAGTGGCGAGTGCGGTGGAGACGACGGGGCTCACGCCGTGAGCGACCGGCGCGCGATGTGCCACACGCGCCCCCGTCCATACCAGCAGCGCGGCCCCGAACAGCGCGAACGCCGCCCCGGCGAAGATCGCAGGTCCGCTCTCCATGTCCGTACGCCTCTCTGTCTCCGCCCGGCACGGAGCCGGTGCCCACGTCGAGTCACCTCGCGTCAGGGGGAGGCTGCCACGCACGGACGTCGTCGACACGAACCCGGGGTGAACTCCAGCACCGCGGCCCGTGGCGGCGGTCGGCAGCGGCGCTCCGCGGCAACGGTCGGCCCCGCGGCCGCGTAGGAGGGCCACACCTGATGGCCACACCCGATGGCCGTGCGCGATGGCCGGATTCACATCACATCGAGCGTCGCGCGTCGCCTGCTGCCGCGTTCGAAGAACGCCAGCAGGACAACGGCGAGCACCGCATACCCGGCCCCCGTCGCCAGCTCGGCGCCGAGCCGCCCCCGGTCGAGCCCACCCCCCGCGGACAACTGCCGGGCGGCCTCGGCGGCATGGGTCAGTGGAAGTACGTCCCCGAAGGCCCGCATCCACCCCGGCAGGGACGCGCGCGGCACATTCGCCCCGGTGAGCAGAAGGAGTACGGAACTCGCCACGTTGGACACCAGGAACACATCGCGGAAACGCAGGCCGAGCGCCCCCAGGGCGAGCCCGAAGGCTGAGTAGCCGGCCGCGGCGGCGACGAGCACCGCGCCAAGGCCGGGCAGCGAGCCAACCGGAATCCGCAGTCCCAGCAGGAGGCAGGCGGCCGTGAGCGTGAAGACGCTGATGAGGAGGCCGTTCAGTACATAGGGCAGAGCGCGCCCGAACCAGAGCGGAGCCCGGTGTCGAGGGCTCAGCAACACCGCGCCGAGCGTGCCGTAGCGGCACTCGTTGGCGATGGCCATGGTGCCGCCGTAGACGCAGGCGGTGGAAGCGGCGACAACGGCGTTGCCCAGCAGGTAGAAGCGGTCGTCGGCGACACCGAGCTGCCGCCCGAGGAAGACGAAGAACAGCAGTTGCAGCAGCGGTCCGACCAGCAATGTGCCGATGAACATGGGCGGCGTCGTCCAGTTGAACAGTGCCCGGTACGAGAGGGCACCACCGATCACGACGAGTCGCAGCGCACGGACGATACGCCGAGCAAGGTGAGGGAGCTGGGAGAGCATGCGTCGAAACTCCTGGGTCTCAGGCGAGGGAGAGGGTGGCAGCGGCTCGCGCACGGCGTTCGACCCGCCCCAGGACGAGCACGGCGACCAGCGCATAGACCGCGCCGAGGGCGAGGGCGACGGCCATCGGGGTCAGCACCTCGCCGATGGCCGCACCACCCGATGTCGCCGCGTGCACGGCCCGCGAACCCCAAGTCGTCGGCAGCGCCCAGGAGACCGGACGTGTCCAGTCCGGGAGCACGGTGACGGGCACGAGCATCCCGGACAGCAGCCACACGGGCGCATCCAGCGGGTTGGCGAGCGCGTTGGCGTTGCGCAGCAGGACGAACGTAGCGGCGAGCAGCAGCCCCATCATTCCGAGCGACAGGACGCACACCGGTACGGCCACCAGAAAGAGCAGCGGGTGCGCGAAGTCGAGGGGCACGTCGAAGAGCACGGCACCCCAGACCACGGTCGCGCCCATGGCGTACGTACCGATGACGGCCGTGGCCAGGGTGATGGGCAGAAGGACGAGGGAGAGCGGTGTGGGCGAGCTGACCAGCGTCTCCAGGGTGCCGAGCCAGCGCTGGTTCTGTACCGCTCCGCCCGATCCGAAGAGCACCGAGGACCAGATACCCATCAGCCCCGCGCCGACGGCTGCGGTGAGCAGCGGGTCGGGGTATTCGGCGGCGCGGAAGAGATGGACGGCGAGGGTCGCGTACACGAGGGGTACGAGGACTGCGAAGGTGATTTCGAGCGGTGAGCGGCTCATGTACGAGACATGGGTCCGCACCCCGACGACGGTCAGGCGGAGGGCCCGCGACACGGTCATACCGCGGCCTCCTCGGACCGGGCGGCCGTCGCGGTGCGGGACTCGCCGCCCGCACCGCCGCCCGCACCGCCGTCCGTGCCGCTCTGCGCCTCCTCGGCTTGCTCAGCCTCCTCGACGATCGCGATGTACGCGTCTTCCAGGGTGGGTTCACGGGTGACGACCCGTCCGATCCGGATCCCGTCGAGCGCTGCCAGGACCTGCGCGTGCAGCTCCGCGCCCCGCTCCGTCTGCACCATGACGGCCTGCCGGCTGCCCCGGTCCTCGGCCGCCACCCCGCGTACGCCCGGCAGCTCCCGGATGCGGTCGAGGTGCTCGCCGGCCGCCCCGTACGCCTCGATCTCCAGGATGTCGCGCTCCTGCACCCGTGACTTGAGCCGGTCCGGGGTGCCCAGCGCCCGGATCGTGCCGCCCGCGATCACCGCGATCCGGTCGCACAGCTCGTCGGCTTCGGCCATGTAATGGGTGGTGAGCAGGACGGTGGTGCCACCGGTCCGCAGATCGGCGACCGTACGGCGCAGATCGCGCGCCGCCACCGGGTCGACACCGATCGACGGTTCGTCGAGGAAGAGGACATCGGGCTTGTGCAGCAGGCCGCGGGCGATGTGCAGACGCTGCCTCATCCCGCGTGAGTAGCCCTCGACGCGTTCCCTCTCCCGGCCGGCCAGGCCCACCAGATCGAGGAGTTCGGCGATCCGGCGCTTCTGGTCGCGTGGCTCGACCGCGTACAGCTCGGCGAAGTAGCGCAGGTTGTCGAGAGCGGAGAGCCGGTCGTACAGGCCCCGGTCGCCGCCGAAGACGTAACCGATCCTGCGGCGTACGGCCACGGGGTCGGACGCCACGTCATGTCCGAGGACGCGGGCGGTGCCGCAGGTGGGCAGCAGCAGCGTGTTGAGCATCTTGATGGTCGTGGTCTTGCCCGCACCGTTGGGGCCGAGCAGTCCGAACAGCTCACCGCGCGCCACCTCGAAGCTGACGCCGCGCACGGCCTCGGTCGCGGTGCGGCGGGGACGCAGAAAACCGGTGCGGCTGGTGTAGGTGCGGCGGAGATTCTTCGCCTCGATCGCAAGCATGGCGGGGACGCTAGGCCCGCCCGTACCGCACCCGCCATCAATTCGGGGGCTGCCGAATCGTCGTTCGCGTCCCGGCCCGGTCAGGACACGGCGCGCAGCACGTCCTCGCCCGACAGCAGCGCGAGCAACGCCCGGCCGGTGTCGGTGAGCTGGTAGTAGACGCTGCGCCCGACCCGGTGGCGGGTGACGACGTCCGCGTCGGCGAGGACGGACAGATGCTCGGAGACCGTGCTCGGTGCGAGGCCGAGCCGGTCGGCTATCCCGGCCGTGGTGAGCGGTCCGCCGAGCTGGCGCAGGACCGATGCCCGGCCCCGCCCGAGCAGCACACCGAGCCGGTCGGTGGCCTCCGGTCCGGCCACGGCCCGCTCACGCAGCGCGCCCGCGCCCCGGGCCTGGAAGGAGACGGCGAGGATCTCGGGATCGTCGGTGGAGTAGAGCCGGCAGCCCTCGGCGAAGACGAGCGGCACGAGCAGGAGCCGCCGCTCGCCCGCGCGGTACTCGGCGTCGATGTGTTTGGTCAGCTCAAGGACGGGTGGGGTCCACCTGGCCCGTGCCTCCAGCCCGGCGAAGAGCGCGTCGATGCCTTCGGTCGCGAAGGTCCGGGCGCGGATGAGGACTTCGTCCTCGACGAGGCGACGCATGGTCGGCCAGTGCGACGCCAGCGCGCCTTCCCAGTACGCGGCATACGCATCCGCGAGTGCGGCGCAGGCAGCCTCGGGGTCATTCAGATAGGGGCGGATGCGGGGATGGTCCTCCAGCCCCGGATAGTGCTCCTCGACCCCGGCCCGTACGGCCTCGGGCGGCGTCGCCCGGATGGTGTCCAGCTCCGTCTCGACGGACGAGGCTCCGGCCGGAAGGGGAAGCAGGAAGTCCGGGAAGTTCGCCGGGCCGTCGATCAACAGCTGCAGCGCCGCGGTCCGGTCGTCCTCGCGCAGCACCTCACGGGCCCGTACGGCCCACTCCTCGTACGGCCAGGAGGGCGTGCGCTGCGGCCGGGCCAGATGCAGGCTGCAGAAGGCGTCCCACAGCGGACTGATGGCGATCCGGGTCGCACCGAGCGTCGTCTCGTCCAACTCGATCCGGATCACGGCGCCCCCACCGTCCCCTCCTGCCTCATCACATCTCCCCGCCCGTCGACGTGCACCCCGTCAGGCCTGCCCCGCCGGTTCCAGGAACCCCTCCCCCACCAGCAGCCGGATCGCCTGCGGGGTGCGGTCGCGCAGCAGCACCGGGTCCTCGTTCATCAACTGGGCGATGGCATCCAGGATCCGGCCCGCGGGCAGTGTCCCGTCACAGACGCCCGCGAAGCCCGCGCCGACCGCGTCGACCTTCGTCGCGCGCCGCATGCCGCGGTTCTGACGCAGCACCACATGCTCGGGATCCTCCGCGCCGGGCAGCCCGACCTGCTCCTGCATCACCTCCGGTGCCAGCGTGAAGTGGTCGGCGAGGAGAGCCGCGTCGTCGTGGGTCCGCAGGTAGTCCTGACGCGCGAAGTGGGCCTCCACCGCCTCGCCGAGCGGCTGCTCCACCGGATGCGGCCACTCCTCGATCACGATCGACGGGTTCTCCACGGCCGATGCCGACTTCCGCAGTGTGATCCAGCCGAAGCCGACACCCTTCGTCTTGCGGGCCTCGAACTCGTCCAGCCAGGCGTCGTACCGCGCGGCGTACTGCGCGGGGTCCGTGCGGTGGTCGCCGCTGTCGCGCAGCCACAGCTCCGCGTACTGCGTGATGTCCTGCATCTCGCGCTGGACGATCCAGGCGTCGCAGCCACGCGGCACCCAGGAACGCAGCCGGTCCGGCCACTCCTCGCCGTCGACGTGCTGCCAGTTGGCGAGGAAGTGTGCGTACCCCCCGTCGTTCAGCCGGTCGCCGGCCTGCTGCACCAGCGTCCGGCACAGGTCGTCGCCGCCCATGCCGCCGTCGCGGTACGTGAGGCGGGCGCCGGGCGAGATGACGAACGGCGGGTTGGAGACGATCAGGTCGTACGTGTCGGAGCCGACCGGCTCGAAGAGGGAACCTTCGCGCAGATCGGCCGGTGTGGCACCGGACAGGGCGAGGGTCAATCGGGTGAAGACGAGCGCCCGGGGGTTGAGGTCCGTGGCCGTGACCCGGGTTGCGTGCTGCGAGGCGTGCAGCGCCTGGATGCCGGAGCCCGTACCGAGGTCGAGCGCGGAGGCGACCGGCGTACGCACGGTGATCCCGGCGAGCGTGGTGGACGCCCCGCCGACACCGAGGACCACCCCCTCCTCGTGCGAACCGATGCCACCCGCGCCGCCGACCGCGCACCCCAGATCGGAGACGATGAACCAGTCCTGGCCCTCGGGCCCGCTGTACGGCCGCACATCGACGGTGGCCCGCACTTCGTCGCCCTCCTGGACCACCCAGCCGTCCTCCACGCATTCGGCCAGCGGGAGCGCGGTCCGGGCCCGCTCGTACGGAACAGGCCGCTGAAGCAGGAAGAGCCGCACCAGCGTGTCGAGCGGGGCGTCACCCCGGGTGGCACGGAGCGCCGGAACCGTCTCGCTGCGGGCGAGCGCGGCATAGGCGGGCGCGCCGAGCAGGTCGAGGAGCCCGTCGGCGGTGAAGGATGCGGCAAGCAGGGCTTCGCGGAGCCGGGGCGAACGGTCGGGCGCGGGGAGGCTGGTCGTACTCACCCGCCCATTGTGGCCGTTCCCACCGACAACGGCACCGGCCCGGCAGCCACCTGGGCCGCCGGGCCGGTCGTGCGGCTGCCGGTTACGACTTCTTGCTGGGCGAGGCGGACGGCTTCGGGGAAGCCGACTTCTCCGGCGCCTTCGACGCAGGGGCGGTCGGCGCGACCGAAGTCTTCGGCTTCTGGCAGCCGGGCTGCTTGGCCATCGCGGCGCCGACCTCGCCGGACTGGAGCTTCCGCAGCGCCTCGTCACCGTTGGTGCTGATCTTGTTCAGCTCGTCGGCGATGCCCTTCAGACCGTCGGCGAACTTCGCCTGGTCCTTCGTGTTGAGCTCGTCGACCTTCTTCTGCAGGTTCGCGTATGCCACCGAGGAGGCGTTGAGCTCCTTCACGGCCTCCTTCTGCGTGGTCTCACCGCCATCGACCGGCGGTGCGCCCGCCGAATCCACCGCTGCGCCCAGCGCCTTGTACGCCTGCGAGATCTGCTGGAAGGCGGCCGAGTCAGTCTTCTGGACGTCGGCGGGCTTGCTGTTGTCGGCAGTCTGCTGCTGGATGGCGGCGTTGGCGTTCGCGATCTTCTGCAGCTGGGGCTGGACCTGGTCACAGACCTTCTTGGCCCAGTCGTTCACCTTGTTGTCGCTGCTGCTGTCGTCGCTGCAGCCCGACAGCGCAAGTACGAGTACCGCACCGCCGGACAGTGCGGCTGCAAGCTTCTTGTTCACCGGATCGGTCCCTTCCAAGGCTCTCGGCCCCGGAACTTACACGCCGGAAGACCTCCATCCGGATGCCGGGCGTCCAGTGAGTGACCTTTTGCAGCCATTTGCACCAAGGGAAATGAGGGAGATACCACTCACGCGCGAACGGGTGAACGAGTCGAACAAGCGAACGCTTTGAACAGACGAAGGGGTGGGCGGCACATCGGAATGTGCCGCCCACCCACCCTTTGCCCAGCTGCCGCCGACGGTCCGACCGGCTGCCGGTCAGCTGCTGTCTGCGGGCTGCCGCGTCGTTCCCGGCGTCCGCCTCACGAAACGGCCGCCCTCAGGAAACAGCCGCCGGATCGGTCGACTCGGCGGTCCTGCCGCCGTCCTCGTCGTCGTCGCCGGAATCACTCTCCTCACCCACGGCGATCCCACGCCGCTTGGAGACATAGACCGCGCCGACGATGACCGCGATGGCGAGCACCGCCACCACCGCCCGCACACCCGCGCTCGCGTCCGCCCCGTAGCTGAACTGCACCACCGCGGGGGCGATGAGCAGCGCCACCAGGTTCATCACCTTGAGCAGCGGGTTGATCGCCGGTCCCGCCGTGTCCTTGAACGGGTCGCCGACCGTGTCGCCGATCACCGTCGCGGCGTGGGCGTCACTGCCCTTGCCGCCGTGATGACCGTCCTCGACGAGCTTCTTGGCGTTGTCCCAGGCGCCCCCGGAGTTGGCGAGGAAGACCGCCATCAGCGTCCCGGTGCCGATCGCGCCCGCGAGATACGAACCGAGCGCCCCGACGCCGAGACTGAAGCCGACCGCGATCGGTGCGAGCACCGCAAGCAGTCCGGGCGTGGCGAGCTCGCGCAACGCGTCCTTGGTGCAGATGTCGACGACGCGTCCGTACTCCGGCTTCTCGGTGTAGTTCATGATCCCGGGGTGCTCGCGGAACTGCCGCCGCACCTCGTAGACCACGGCCCCCGCGGACCGGGACACCGCGTTGATGGCCAGACCGGAGAAAAGGAAGACGACCGCGGCACCGAGGATCAGCCCCACCAGGTTGTTGGGCTGCGAGATGTCGAGGCTCAGTCCCAGCTCTCCGGCGCCGGCCCCGACGTCGTCCACCGCCGTGGCGATGGCATCGCGGTACGAGCCGAACAGCGCCGACGCCGCGAGAACGGCGGTGGCGATGGCGATGCCCTTGGTGATCGCCTTGGTGGTGTTGCCGACGGCGTCCAGGTCGGTGAGGACCTGGGCACCGGCGCCGGTGACATCGCCGGACATCTCGGCGATGCCCTGGGCGTTGTCGGAGACCGGACCGAACGTGTCCATGGCCACGATCACCCCGACGGTGGTGAGCAGCCCGGTCCCGGCGAGTGCCACCGCGAAGAGCGCCAGCATGATCGACGTTCCGCCGAGCAGGAACGCCCCGTAGACGCCGAGGCCGATCAGCAGGGCGGTGTAGACGGCGGACTCCAGACCGATGGAGATCCCGGCGAGCACAACGGTCGCCGGACCGGTCAGCGAGGACTTGCCGATGTCCCGGACGGGGCGCCGGTTGGTCTCGGTGAAGTAGCCGGTGAGCTGCTGGATCAGCGCGGCCAGCACGATGCCGATAGCGACGGCGACCAGGGCGAAGATGCGCGGGTCACCGCCGTGCGAGGTGATGGCACTGTCGGTGACGCCGTCCAGATCGGCGTACGAGGACGGCAGATAGACGTAGACGCCCACTGCCACCAGGACGAGCGAGATCACCGCGGAGATGAAGAAGCCGCGGTTGATGGCGGTCATCCCGCTGCGGTCGGCGCGTCGCGGAGCGACCGCGAAGATCCCGATCATGGCGGTGATCACGCCGATCGCCGGCACGATCAGCGGGAAGGCCAGTCCGGCGTCGCCGAAGGCGGCCTTGCCGAGGATGAGCGCGGCGACGAGGGTCACGGCGTACGACTCGAAGAGGTCGGCCGCCATGCCCGCGCAGTCGCCGACGTTGTCGCCCACGTTGTCGGCGATGGTGGCGGCGTTGCGCGGATCATCCTCCGGGATGCCCTGCTCGACCTTGCCGACGAGGTCGGCGCCGACGTCGGCGGCCTTGGTGAAGATGCCGCCGCCGACCCTCATGAACATGGCGATCAGCGCGGCACCGAGACCGAAACCCTCCAGCACCTTGGGCGCGTCGGCGGCATAGACGAGGACCACGCAGGAGGCACCGAGCAGCCCGAGCCCCACCGTGATCATGCCGACCACGCCACCCGTACGGAAAGCAATCTTCATCGCCCGGTGCGACACAGCGGTGAGATCTTTTTCCGGTTCTCCCTGTGCCGGAGTCGCCTCACGGGCCGCTGCAGCCACTCGCACATTGCTGCGTACGGCAAGGCGCATGCCGATGTACCCGGTGGCTGCCGAGAAGAGCGCACCCACCAGGAAGAACACCGAACGGCCTGCACGCTGCGACCAGTTGTCGGCAGGCAGCAGCAGAAGCAGGAAGAAGACCACGACGGCAAAGATGCCGACCGTCCGCAGCTGCCGGGCCAGATAGGCATTCGCGCCTTCCTGGACGGCTGCCGCGATCTCCTTCATACGGTCGGTGCCCTCACCGGCCGCCAGTACCTGGCGCACCAGCAGCCTGGCGACGATCAGTGCGGCGACGGCCACGGCGGCGACGACGATCACGATGACGCGGTTGTCATCGGTGAGTACCGCGGCCGCGAGTGAGGTGGGTCGGTCGGAAAGTGCGGAAACTTCGGGCAGTTCTGCCAGTGGTGTGTTGAAGAACCCCGCCATACGTCCTCCTCGACGCTCAGCGCTCAAGACGTGGACGGATTGTAGGGAGCAGATCTTGATCAAAACAGAGCGCGGTAAATGTAATTGACCTTCTATCGCAGATCGGCAAATGATCGCATTCTCGGATTGAGCCGAATGCAGTAATGGGGCAGACACATTGCCCGTTGATCAATGATCAAGAAGAAATGAAAAAAGGCCCTGCTCAGCAGGGCCTCGAAGAACGGATCAAGCGTTGCGCGCCGGGTGGGCCGGGACGGGCCGACCGGCCGTCGCGCCTGCGGCGCCTCAGGGAGCCGGTGGTGCGGGCGTCTTCGGCCAGTTCATCCGGATCACTCCGCCGTCGGCTGCCGATCTGACTTCCACATCATCGACGAGGCCGCTGATCACCGCGAGACCCATCTCGTCCTCGCCCTCCGCGTCAACCTCGGATTCCGGTTCATCGCGCCCCCCGCCGGGCGTGGCGCCGCGCGTCCCGGACTCCGTTGCGGACCCGGATTCGCCGCCCGGGCCCGGCACCTCGTCGCCGACCTCGACAGAGAACGACTTCTCCTCCTCGGTCAGGACGACCTTGATCGGAGCGGTGATGCCATGGCTGCGGTGCAGCCCGACAGCACGGCTGCAGGCCTCACCGACAGCGAGCCTGACCTCGTCGAGCACTGCCTCGTCGACCCCGGCCCGGCGCGCCACTGCGGCCGCCACGAGACGGGCCGTTCTGACGTGTTCGGGCTGGGCGCTGAAGCGGAGTTCAACGGTGGCCATGCGATCCCCCTCAGACGTACGGGCGTGCATCTCAGGGGCCCGGGCGTGCCGCCCGGTACCCCTGCTCTCTTCCTCCGGAAGCCGGCGGAGCCACCGGCCGACCGACGGCTTGTCGCCGGCAGCCCGGTCCGGCCACCGGCAGCCGACAGCCCGGCCCGGCGGGCCGGGGGTCCAACGGACCGACGCCCCACCGAACGGACTGTCTGCCGAACGGGCTGCCTGCCGGACCGGCCTTCGGCCGATCCGGCCGCGGACCGACCTCAGTCGGTGGCCGCGACAGCCTCGTCGACCGTGGTGTGAATCGGAAACACCTTGGTCAGACCGGTGATTCGGAAGATTTTGAGAATGCGCTCCTGGTTGCAGACCAGGCGCAGCGAGCCCTCATGGGCCCGGACACGCTTCAAGCCACCCACGAGCACGCCGAGGCCGGTGGAGTCGAGGAAGTCGACACCTTCCATGTCGACAACCAGGTGGTAGCTGCCGTCATTCACCAACTCGACCAACTGCTCGCGCAGCTTGGGCGCGGTATACACATCAATCTCGCCACCGACCTCGACGACCGTACGGTCGCCACCAGGGCCGGACACATTGCGAGTCGACAAGGACAGGTCCACGGATCCTCCAGCACCTTGCTATCGAGCGGTCGCCCCTCGGTCTCCCCGACGGAGCCAGGGGACGGATCGCCAGCCGCGATGGCATTCAATCACTTACCAGCAGCCATGCACGACGCCTTGGGACCATTGTCCGTCACGGCGGTGACACACTCGGTACCGATGGCCAAGAATCACCGCCCCAGCCGACCACCCGAGAGCGGGGACTCGCGCCCCTCTCCCGCCATGGTCCTCGACCGGCTCGCCGCAGGGGCGGGTCGGTCCGCGCGCATCACTCATACGGAGCACTTGCCCCCTCGTACGGGAACCCATGCCATCTGGCCGGATCGCATCCGGCCAGAAGTGATCGCCGCCATCCGGGAAGCCGGGATCGACCACCCGTGGACGCACCAGGCGGCCGCCGCGGAGCACGCCCTGGACGGCGAATCCGTCGTGATCGCCACCGGAACCGCCTCCGGCAAGTCGCTCGCCTACCTCGCCCCGGTCCTCAGCACCCTGCTCGACGGCTCGGAGGCCCCCAACGGCCGCGGCACGACCGCCCTGTATCTCGCACCCACCAAGGCCCTGGCCGCCGATCAGCGACGTTCGGTGAAGGAGCTCGCGGCGCCGCTCTCCAACGGGATCAGGCCTGCGGTCTACGACGGCGACACCCCGGTCGAGGAACGCGAGTGGGTACGCCAGTACGCCAACTACGTCCTGACCAACCCCGACATGCTGCACCGCGGGATCCTGCCGTCCCACCCCCGCTGGTCCTCCTTCCTGCGCGCCCTGCGCTTTGTCGTCATCGACGAGTGCCACACCTATCGCGGCGTCTTCGGCTCGCATGTCGCCCAGGTGGTGCGCCGGCTCCGCCGCCTGTGCGCCCGCTACGGGGCCGATCCGGTCTTCCTGCTCGCCTCAGCCACCGCGGCACAGCCCTCGGTGGCCGCGGGCCGTCTGACGGGTCTCCCGGTCAGGGAGGTCGCCGACGACGCCTCGCCCCGCGGCGAAATGGTCTTCGCCCTGTGGGAACCGCCGCTGACCGAGCTGCACGGCGAGAAGGGCGCCCCCGTACGCCGTACGGCCACCGCCGAGACCGCCGATCTCCTCACCGATCTGACCGTCCAGGGCGTCCGCTCCGTCGCCTTCGTACGCTCCCGGCGCGGCGCCGAGCTCATCTCCGTCATCGCCAAGGAACGACTCGCCGAGGTGGACCGCTCGCTGCCCGCCCGGGTCGCCGCCTACCGCGGGGGATACCTCCCCGAGGAACGCCGCGCCCTGGAACGCGCCCTGCACTCCGGCCGCCTGCTGGGCCTGGCCGCCACCACCGCCCTCGAGCTCGGCATCGATGTCTCGGGCCTGGATGCCGTCGTCATCGCCGGCTATCCCGGCACCAGGGCGTCGCTGTGGCAGCAGGCCGGACGCGCCGGACGCGCCGGGCAGGGCGCCCTGGCCATCCTGGTGGCCCGCGACGACCCGCTGGACACTTTCCTCGTCCACCACCCCGAGGCGCTGTTCCAGCAGCCCGTGGAGTCGACCGTCCTCGACCCGGACAACCCGTACGTCCTCGCCCCCCATCTGTGCGCGGCGGCCGCGGAGCTTCCGCTCACCGAGAGCGACCTGGAGCTGTTCGGTCCTGCCGTGGCCGAGCTGCTGCCGCAGCTGGAAGCCGCGAAGCTGCTCCGCAAACGGGCGTCGGGCTGGCACTGGACCCGCCGTGAGCGGGCTGCCGATCTCACCGACATCCGTGGCGAGGGCGGCCGCCCGGTCCAGATCGTCGAGGAGGGAACCGGCCGGCTGCTGGGCACCGTCGACGAATCGGCCGCGCACACCGCCGTTCACGACGGAGCCGTCCACCTCCACCAGGGCCGCACCTACCTGGTCCGGAAACTGGATCTGGAGGACTCGGTGGCCCTGGTCGAGGAGGCCGCCCCGCCGTACTCGACGACTGCCCGTGACACCACCTCCATCGCCGTCCTGGAGACCGACACCGAGATCCCGTGGGGTGACGGGCGGCTCTGCTACGGCTCCGTCGAAGTCACCAACCAGGTCGTCTCCTTCCTGCGTCGCAAACTGATCACCGGCGAGGTCCTCGGCGAGACCAAGCTGGACCTGCCTCCCCGCACGCTGCGCACCCGCGCCGTGTGGTGGACAGTCACCCAGGACCAGCTGGACGCCGCCCGCATCAACCCGGAAATCCTGGGCGGCGCGCTCCATGCGGCCGAGCACGCGTCGATCGGAATGCTGCCCCTCTTCGCCACCTGTGACCGCTGGGACATCGGCGGCGTCTCCGTACCGCTCCATCCGGACACGCTGCTGCCGACGGTCTTCGTGTACGACGGCCATCCCGGCGGTGCCGGATTCGCCGAGCGGGCCTTCCGCACCGCCCGTGACTGGCTCACCGCCACCCGCCAGGCCATCGCATCCTGCGAGTGCGAAGCGGGCTGCCCGTCCTGCATCCAGTCCCCCAAGTGCGGCAACGGCAACGATCCGCTGCACAAGCGGGGCGCCGTACGCCTCCTCGGCGAGCTCTGCAGGTCCGCCCCACCGGACCCGGACGGGCCGGGGGAGCCGGGGGAGCCGGGGGAGCCGGAGGGCCCGGAGCGGTCCACGGAGAGCCGGACGGCCCCGAAGCGGTCTCCGGAACGGCCTCCGGCGGCCCCGCCCGGGACCTGACCGTCGGCGTGTACGGCCCGAACCGCACCTGGGCCGTCACATCGGCGACCTCTCCCTGCACAGCACACCGCACCACCACCGCCCCCTGAGCCCCGGCCACCTCTTCGGCTGCCCGGCACGCCGCCTCCGTCCCCCGCAGGGCCCGGTCGGCGGCTGCCAGGGCCGCCAGGTCCGCCGCCCCGCCGGCCCGGTGCCGGGCGACCACCACTTGTCCGAGCGCGAGCACGACCGCGAAGACCGCGCACAGTGCGGCCGTGGTCATCGCCACCCACACAGTCGCCACCCCCCGATCTCCTTCCCCGCACCGTCGCGACCCCGAGATGCACCGCACCCGCCATATCCGCCATGCCTGCCGCATCCGCCGCGGGGCCGTCTGCCCCGCACCGACGCCCTCCTCCCCCGTCACGGCGCCGCCCCCACCATTTCCTCGGCCAGCGCTGCCGCTTCCGCGCTCAGCGTCAGGGTCAGC
Organism: Streptomyces sp. NPDC005181; assembly: GCF_040608395.1. Classification (NCBI taxonomy): domain Bacteria; kingdom Bacillati; phylum Actinomycetota; class Actinomycetes; order Kitasatosporales; family Streptomycetaceae; genus Streptomyces; species Streptomyces sp. NPDC005181. Next base: position 126,829 of record NZ_JBEXID010000002.1, on the reverse strand, counting down.
GGGCCGGGCCCGGGCGTCGGCGCGGTCACCCGGACCCGCCACAGCTCCCCGACCCGTTCCAGATCGACCTTCGCCCGGTCGGGTGCCGCCGAACGGGCGGCTGCCAGCACCTGCGCCTCCGGTTCGGAGCGGGCCGCCGCCCGCGCCCCGGCCCTCGACGCATCCACACACCGGATCTGGGCGGAGGCGGCCATCAGCGCCCAGACCAGGGCCAGAGCGAACAGCGCCAGCACCGGAATCACCATGGCCGCCTCCGCCGTCACCGCACCCCGGTCGCCTCCCCCTCCGCCACCTCCGGCCTCGCCGCTCCCGGGACGCCGCCTCTCAGAACTTCGCATCGAGCGCGTCCTTGAGGAGCGACTGCAGCGCCGTCATGACAGGCGGACTGGTGACCACCTTGTAGAGAACCGCCGCGAACGCGCAGGCCGCGATCGTCCCCACCGCATATTCGGACGTCGTCATTCCGCCGTCCGACCGGGCTCGGCGCACCATGCCGCGCACCCAGCCCCTGATTCGCTGTGCCATTTCAACCCCCAAGAGTTCGATTTAAATCGAATGAACACTTATTGCCGCCTTTGTCTCAACCGGTGTGCAGCAGTCCGGTCGCCAGGCCGATGACCACGGGTGCCACCCCGACGGCCAGAAAGGCGGGGAGAAAGCAGAGCCCCACCGGTGCCGTGATGAGCACGCTGGCCCGCTGGGCGCGCGCCACCGCCGCGCTCGACCGTTCCGCCCGCATCGCCTCGGCCAGCCTGGAGACCGGCTCCGCCGCGGGGGCCCCGGTCGAGCCCGCCCGCTCCAGACAGCGGGCCAGCGCACCGGCACCCGGTATCTCGCCGAACCTCCCCCAGGACACGGCAGGTTCACCTCCCAGCCGGATCTCCGCCGCCGTCCGCGCCAGCCGTTCGCCGACCGGACCGCCGAGCGACTCCCCCACCGCCTCGGCCGCCTCACGCGGCCCGGCTTTGGCCGAGATGCAGGCCGCCAGCAGATCGGCTGCCAACGGGAGCTGCTGTGCGGTCTCCGCCACCTCCGCTGCAGGCACGCCGGGTCTGCGCCGATGGCGCGTCCGCTGCCACCGCCACGTGCCGTACGCCGCCGCCAGTCCGGTCGCGCACCCCCATGGACCACCGACCAGGATCCAGCCGGCCACCACAGCGCTCAGCGGTGCGGCCAGTTCCTTGGCCCGGGCCCCGGACACCGACTGCCTGCGCCGCCGCTTGCCGGGGTCGACCGCCAGCAGCAACGCGCCCCGGCGACGCACCGTCCGCTCCCGCCGCCGCGCGGCCAGGGCGAGAGCCGGATACGCGACCGCGCCCAAAACCACCCCCAGCAGCCCCGACCCGCGGGCAAGGTGCACGGCCTCCCCCGTCACCCAGCTCATGCGGCCTCCCCTGCCCGTACGATCCGGCGGGCCCAGAGGAGACCGGCCGTTTCCAGCAGACCGCCGACCGCCAGGCAGACCAGCCCGGCCGGACTGTGCAGGAGCACGCGCAGCGGGTCGGCCCCGAGCGCCGCCCCCAGCCCCAGACCCAGCACCGGCAGCAGCGCCAGCACGGCCACCGTCGACCAGGCACCCGCCAGCTGCGCCCGCAGCTCCTCCCGCCGGCGCCGCTCGGCCCGCAACGCTCCCTCCAGGCGGTCCAGACCGGCCGCCAGCCCGGCCCCTCCGTCCACCGCGACCCGCCAGCACGCCGCCACGCCGGCGAGCCCTTCCAGGCCCGGCTCGCGCGCCGCCTGCCCGAGCGCCGCCGGCACATCGCCACCGAACCGCGCCGCAGCCGACACGGCGGCCTCCGCCGCCCCCATCGCTCCGGTGCCGCGCACGGCGACCAACAGCGCCTGCCCCGGCTCGTGCCCGGCCCGCAGCTCGCCCACCACGGCACCGCACAGCGCCACCACCGCGTCGGCCCGGCGCTCTCGCTCCCGTCGCCCGGCCCGCTTGCGCAGCCACCGCCGTACCAGCGGCACCGCCACCGCGCCCGCGACGACCGGCAGCAGGGACTCCCCCAGCACGGCGAGCACCAGCGCCACCGGCAGGCAGAGCCACTCCCTGCGCCCCCGGAACATCCCGCCGCACCGCTCAAGGACCCGCTCCCAGCAGCTCCGCGGCCCCGACTCGCCCACGCCGTCGGCGAACAACACCCTCGCCCGCCGCAGCCCTTGGTCCTGCCCCACCGCCAACCAGGCAGCCGCCCCCGCGCACACGGCCATCGTGTACGTCGCGTACTCCGCCGCCTCCGCCGACAGTCCTCCGGTCACAGCGCACCCCCGATCAGCGACCGCAGCCGCTCCCAGCCCCGGTCCCGGGCAAAGCCGTCGGCGCCCCAGCGCAACGCGGGGACCGTCACCACCAGACCGGCCGCGTCCCGCTCCAGCACATGCACCTCGGCGATCCTTCGCAGCCCGGCCCGGTCCCGTACGAGATGGACCACCACCGACAGCGCCGCCGCCAACTGACTGTGCAGCGCCACCCGGTCGAGTCCGGCCGCTGTCCCGAGCGCCTCCAGACGAGCGGGGACATGCTCTGCGGCGTTCGCGTGGACCGTGCCGCAACCGCCCTCATGGCCCGTGTTCAGCGCGGCCAGCAGCACCGTCACCTCGGAACCGCGCACCTCCCCCACCACCAGCCGGTCCGGCCGCATCCGCAGCGCCTGACGCACCAGGTCCTGCAGGGTGACCCGGCCCGCTCCCTCCTGGTTGGCAGGGCGCGACTCCAGGCGCACCACATGCGGGTGGTCCGGCCGGAGCTCGGCCGAATCCTCGGCGAGCACGATCCGCTCCCGCTCCCCGACGGCGCCCAGGAGGCTCGACAGCAGCGTGGTCTTCCCCGCACCCGTGCCACCACTGATCAGATACGAGACCCGGGCCTCCACCAGCGCCCGCAACACCCGGTCCCCGCCCGGCGGTACGGTCCCCGCCTCGACCAGTTCCAGCAGCGAGAAGGCTCTGGGGCGCACCACCCGCAGCGACAGGCACGTGGAACCGACGGACACCGGCGGCAGCACCGCGTGCATCCGCGTCCCGTCCGGCAGCCGGGCGTCCACCCAGGGCCGGGCGTCGTCCAGCCGTCGCCCGGCGACCGCAGCGAGCCGCTGCGCCAGCCTGCGCACCGCCGGAGCGTCCCGGAAGGTCACCCCGGTGAGTTCGAGCCCGCCGCCCCGGTCCACCCACACCCGGTCCGGCGCGGACACCAGCACGTCCGTGACCGCGGGATCAGCAAGCAGCGGTTCCAGCACGCCGGTGCCGACCAGTTCGCCGCGCAACTCCTCCGCCGCGCCGAGCACTTCGGCATCGCCGAGCAGCCTGCCCTGGGCGCGCAGCGCGGCCGCCACCCCGGCCGGGGTCGGTGCTGCGCCGCTCTGCGCCAGCCGCTGCCGCACGGCGTCGAGCAGTGCGTCGGTCATGACACTGCTCCCCCGGCGACGCCTCCGGCCAGCGCCCGCTCCCAGAACGCCGTACAGAACCTGGCCAGCGGGGAGCGTGCGCTGCCGCCGGGCGGCGCCCCACCGTCCTGAGCAGCGAGCAGCCCCGGCTCCAGCGGGAGTTCACCGGCGAGCGGCAGCCCCAGCGCATGCGCCACCCAGCGCTCGTCCAGACCCGCCGCGTACGGACCGCGTGCCACCACCCGCAGATCGCCCAGGACCATCCCGGCCATCGACGCCACCCGCTTCGCCGCCGCTACCGCCCGGAGCTCGCCGGGGACCACCAACAGCCCGAGGTCCAGCTGAGCGAGCGCCTCGGCCACCGACTCGTCGACCCGGCGCGGCAGATCGACGACCACCACCCCACCGAGCCTGCGCGCGGCCGCCAGCACCGCCGCCATGGCCGGTGGCGGAACCACCACCCAGTCGTCACGGCCCCAGCTGAGCACCCGCAGCCCGTGCAGTGCGGGCAGCGACTCCTCCAGGGCGCCACCGCCCACCCGCCCTTTGGAATGGGCGAAATCCGGCCACCTCATCCCCTCGGCGCGCTCGCCACCGAGCAGCACATCAATGCCGCCGCCCAGCGGATCGCCGTCGATCAGCATGGTCCGCCGCCCGCTCCTGGCTGCGGCCACGGCGAGCGCGCAGGCCAGCGTCGACGCGCCGGCGCCGCCTCGTCCGCCGATCACTCCGACGGTGAGCGCCGGCCTGCCCACACCCTCCGCCGCATTGGCGATCTGATCGACGAGCCAGCTCTCCGCGTCAGGCAGCCGCAGCACATATTCCGCCCCGATCTCCACGCCCTGCCGCCAGACGCCCGGGGCATCCTGGTCGTGACCCACGAGCATCACGCCCTGTCTGCGCACGGCTCCACGGCATCGCGGAGCCGCGTCGTCGCCCACCAGAACCATCGGGGCCCGCTCCCAGCGGCCTCTGCCTTCGGGCACCGTGTGGTGAACCTCGGGCTCCGCTCCGGCGGCCGCACACAGCCGCAGCAGATCGTCGAGCAGTTCCACATCCTCGGTCACGATCAGCGGTCCGCCGCGCCGCTCTTCGGCGACCGGCAGACGATCCCGTGCGATGGATTCGGCCACGATCTCCGCCCCCTTCTCACTGCACCTTCACCGCGGTTTCGCGGCGATCTCGGAGCCCTCCGAGATCGGCGATATCCGGAACCCACGGACTTCGCGGGTGGAATCACCGTGCAACGCTTCGGGAAATCGTGTGGATCTTGCTCAAAAACTGTGGACAACTCCACCGCTGTGAATATCTCCGTCACCCATACCGGCGACTTCCGGAGAGCAGCACTTCCGTTACACCCTGTGACGAGTCATGGTGGTTCGAGAGTGCGGAAAAACGGGCCGTCACGGCCGAGAAGGAGACAGAATGCTTGATTCCGAGCGACAGAAACGCGTCCGGACATGCGACGACCCCCGCCGGGGGGGGAGAGCGGGGGTCGTCCCCACGGCCGACTCGGGGGGGGAGGAGTCGGACCGGGTTAGCACGGTCGCGAACGATCCGTGACTTCCATGGTGTACCCGAGAGCCTTCTCAGGCAAACCCACGCGCCAGAGTTTACGCCGAATGGTGGCCCCCTATGCTCTGCCTTGTGGAAAACCACTCCTTGCCGCGCACAGCAGCCTTCTTTGACCTGGACAAGACGGTCATTGCGAAGTCTTCGACTCTGACCTTCAGCAAGTCCTTCTACCAAGGCGGACTGATCAACCGCCGCGCCGTACTGCGCACCGCGTACGCACAGTTCGTCTTCCTCGCCGGGGGCGCCGATCACGACCAGATGGAGCGGATGCGCGAATATCTCTCCGCACTCTGCAAGGGCTGGAACGTCCAGCAGGTGAAGGAAATCGTCGCCGAGACCTTGCACGATCTGATCGACCCGATCATCTACGACGAGGCGGCGACCCTCATCGAGGAGCACCACACCGCCGGACGCGATGTCGTCATCGTTTCCACCTCGGGCGCCGAAGTCGTCGAGCCGATCGGCGAGCTGCTGGGCGCCGACCGGGTCGTCGCCACCCGAATGGTCGTCGGTGACAACGGCTGCTTCACCGGCGAGGTGGAGTACTACGCGTACGGACCGACGAAGGCCGAGGCGGTCAAGGCACTCGCCGTCTCGGAGGGATACGACCTCTCGCGCTGTTACGCCTACAGCGATTCCGCGACCGATGTACCGATGCTGGAGTCGGTCGGCCACCCGCACGCGGTCAACCCGGACCGCGCGCTGCGGCGTGAAGCGACGCTCCGGGAATGGCCGATTCTCGTCTTCGACCGCCCGGTCCGGCTCAAGCAGCGGCTGCCCACGTTCTCGATGCCGCCCCGCCCGGCGCTCGTCGCCGCTGCGGCGGTGGGCGCAGCGGCCGTCACCGCGGGACTGGTCTGGTACACCTCGCGCCGACGCACGGCCGCGACAACCGCCTGACGGCCCCGCATCTGGACCCGTGCACCGGGAGCTTCGCCGCTCGCCGTGCGAACCCCGCCACCCGGGTCACCACCCGGCCGCTGTCCGGAGCCCACCTCCGGACAGCGGTCCCGGTCCGCGTCGGACGGTCCCGTCGTCTGCCGGATTCCGGCTCCGACCAGCATGTTCGGATCGTCCATATTTGAACCTAAAAGTAAAGAAGCATGGCCAGCACTACCGTTTACCCCAGGTCTGGAGTACAAAGGACTCAACGGCCCGCGAGACCAAGGACATCCGAGAGGATTACCTGTAACGCAGAGAAGGCCCCACGGACCGAGCATGAAAACCGAGCACCCACGCGACGTCGACCCGTCGATTACGGGCCAGCCGCACCAGGGAACGGGCTGAGTTCCCGACCTGATGGGCATGTATCGAGGACGCATGGTAACTGGGTGGACGTGCCAGCGGCGGTACCGAGGACGGTACCGCCGCAACCCTTTGATCGGGCAGTGAAGTCAGCAGTCGAGCCGCGGAGTTGGCGGCCGAATGGGCGGACGAGCCGCCCGGCGGGAGCTACGCGGCCCCGCGCTGCAGCGCCTCACAGACCGCCGTGGACTCCCTGACGCCCAGTTCCACCGCACGCCCGCAGTGCGCGATCCAGGCAGCCATACCGTCCGGCGTCCCCGACAGATAGCCCTCGAACGCCGCGACGTAGGCCGCCCGGCCCTGTTCCGCATGCCCGACCTCGGCGGGGCAGATCGACTTCGGATCGAGCCCGCTCCCGATCAGCACGATGCGCTGGGCGGTCCGCGCGACCAGTCCGTTGTACGAACCGAAGGGGCGCAGCGCCAGCAGTTCGCCGTGCACGACCGCGGCCGTCACCAGCGCGGGCGCCGCACTCCCCGCAAGGATCAGTCCGCAGAGACCTTCCAGCCGCCCGGCAACCTCATCCGCGTCCGGCAGCGGCGCTTCGATCAGCGGCTCGTCCACCGGCTCGCCGGCCAGCCGGGGCCGGCCGACCGCGTCATCGGGTGCGGCCCCGCCGGCCGCCACCAGATGCAGCCGGGCAAGGACCCGCAGCGGCGACTGCCGCCAGATGGAGAGCAGTTGGCCCGCTTCCGCGGTGAGCCGGAGGGCGGCTCCGATCACCTGCGACTCGTCGTCACCACTGAAGTCGGTGCGCCGGCGCACCTCCTCGAGGTTCCAGTCGGCGCCGGAGAGCGCGGCGGAGCCGCGGGCGCCGCGCAGCGCCGCTTCCGCGGTGACCTCGTTGCTGCGGCGCCGCATGACGCGGTGGCCGTAGACTCGGTCGACGGCCTTGCGTACGGAGTCCACCGCGTCTGCGACCCCCGGCAGGGCGCCAAGGGTGGCAAGCGGGTCTGGGGCAGTCGTACTCATAGGTAGCGAGGCTACGCGCCCCCTACACCCATACCGCCCCGGAGTGGCCTTCTTCACGAAGTTCGACAGCGGAGCGCAGTTGAGCAGCTACCCTAGGTGAACATGAAGATCGCTTTCGTAGGGAAGGGCGGCAGCGGCAAGACCACGCTGTCCTCGCTCTTCATCCGCCACCTTGCCGCCAATGAAGCCGATGTCGTCGCGGTGGACGCCGACATCAACCAGCATCTGGGGGCCGCGCTAGGCCTCGATGACGAGGAGGCGGCGGCGCTGCCTGCCATGGGTGCGCAGCTGCCCCTGATCAAGGACTATCTGCGGGGCAGCAACCCCCGCATCGCCTCCGTCGAGACGATGATCAAGACGACTCCGCCCGGCGAGGGCTCGCGACTGCTGCACGTCCGCGAGGACAACCCCGTCTACGACGCGTGCGCCCGCACGATCACGCTGGACGACGGGGACATCCGACTGATGGCCACCGGGCCGTTCACCGAATCGGATCTGGGGGTGGCCTGCTACCACTCCAAGGTCGGCGCGGTCGAGCTCTGCCTCAACCATCTCGTCGACGGTCCGGACGAGTATGTGGTCGTCGACATGACCGCGGGTTCGGACTCTTTCGCGTCCGGAATGTTCACCCGCTTCGACATGACGTTCCTGGTTGCCGAGCCGACCCGCAAGGGCGTCTCGGTCTACCGCCAGTACAAGGAGTACGCACGGGACTTCGGGGTCGCTCTGAAGGTCGTCGGCAACAAGGTGCAGGGCCAGGACGACCTGGACTTCCTGCGGGCCGAGGTCGGTGACGACCTGCTGGTCGCCGTCGGCCACTCCGACTGGGTGCGGGCAATGGAAAAGGGCCGGCCGGCCCGGTTCGAACTGCTGGAGGCGGGCAACCGGATGGCTCTGCAGGCCCTCGAGGACGCGGCGGAGGATTCGTACGGGCAGCGCGACTGGGAGCGCTACACGCGCCAGATGGTGCACTTCCATCTCAAGAACGCGGAGAGCTGGGGCAACGAGAAGACGGGTGCCGACCTGGCCGCTCAGGTCGACCCCTCCTTCGTGCTGGCCGAGCGCGCACAGGCCGGCGCCGCTCAGCCCGCGTGAGCAGGTTCCGGCACGGCACCCCCTCGGCCCTTTTATCGGCCCAGCCCCCGACCTGTGATTCGACCGGTCGCCCGCGACTCGGCGGCCGGCACAGCGACGGGGCCGAACAGCCCCTGGAGCTCCGCCGGTTACCCGTCGGACTCGTCTGGAAGCCGAGGCGGTGCGGCCAAGGTCGCGCGCAGCCTTCAAGGAATCGGCATGGCAGACCGACTGAAAAGCTGCCTATTCACTTGGACGAGTGATTGAATGCCCCATTCGCCCTAGATCATGGACACAAATCTTTACTCTCCATTACGATTCATTTACCGAGAGTTGAGAAATCCCGCCGCTGCACGCCGTGACCCACGGCCGCGTCCCCACGTTCCGCGACCGCGCTGCCCCGGAGGAGACGGGAACATGTCTGCTTGCGTCCGCATCCGTCATGACCACACAGCCCGCAGTTCGCGACCTTCCCGCGCCTCGGGAATCAAGCGACCTCACAGCCCGCCACCGCCGCGCCGCGGCGGACGATTCCGCATCGCGGGCGCCGACCTGTCCGCATCGATCACTGTCTTTCTCATCGCCGTCCCCATGTCGCTCGGCCTGGCCGTCGCCATGGACGCCCCGCTGGAAGCCGGACTCATCGCCGCCGCGCTCGGCGGCATCGTCGCCGGACTGCTCGGCGGCACTCCCCTCCAAGTCAGCGGCCCGTCCGCCGGTCTGACCGTGGTCACAGCCGAGTTGATCCAGATCTACGGCTGGCCCACCACCTGCGCGATCACCATCGGCGCCGGACTTCTGCAGATCCTGCTGGGCTCGCTGCGAGCGGCGCGCGGCGCTCTCGCCGTCAGCCCCGCCATCGTGCACGGCACCCTCGCCGGTATCGGCGTGGCCATCGCACTCGCCCAGTTGTGCATCGTGCTCGGCGGCTCGCCCCAGAGCTCGGCGGTTGCCAACGCCTTCGCGCTTCCTGACCAGTTGGGCCGGCTGAGCCCGGCCGCACCGCTGATCGGTGCGCTGACCATCACCGTGCTGGTGGTGTGGCCGCGACTCCCCGGGCGGATCGGGCGAGCGGTACGGCGGCTTCCCGCGGCCCTTGCCTCGGTGGCGATCGCGACGGCGGTGGCAGCGGTCACGGCGCCCGGGATCGCCCGGGTCGACCTGCCCTCCTGGCGCTCGCACGCCCTGCCCGAACTGCCGCAGGGCCCCATCCTGGCCCTGGCCACCGCCGTGTTCACGGTGCTGCTGGTGGCCAGTCTCGAATCGCTGCTCGCCGCAGTGGCGGTGGACAAGCTGACCGCCGACCGCGCCGGCGGGCGTACCGCCGATTCCGCCCCGCCTTCCCCGGCCACCCCCGCCGTCCCGGCGGTCCAGCGCTCCGATCTCGACCGCGAGCTGCGCGGTCAGGGCCTTGCCAACGTGCTGTCCGGGCTGCTCGGCGGACTGCCGGTGTCCGGTGGCGCGGTGCGGAGTTCGGCAAATGTACGGGCCGGGGCCACCGGCCGAGCCGCCACCGTGCTGCACGGCGTCTGGGTGCTGCTCGCCGCCGGACTGCTGGTCACGGCCCTGGAGTGGATCCCGCTGGCCGCGCTCGCCGCTCTGGTGATGGTGGTCGGCTTCCAGATGGTGAGTTTCGCCCACATCCGCAATGTCCACAGACATCGCGAATTCCTGGTGTACGGGGCGACGATCACCGGTGTGGTGCTTTTCGGCGTACTGAAGGGTGTGGCCATGGGCATCGCCGTGGCCCTGGCCGTGGCCCTGCACCGGCTGGCCCGCACCAAGATCACGGTGACCGATCAGAATGGCCAGCACCTGGTGATCGTACGAGGGCAGCTGACGTTCCTTGCGGTGCCGCGGCTCAGCCGGGCGCTCGGCGAGCTGCCCCGAGGCGGGGACGCGGTGGTCGAGTTGGACGGCTTCTTCATGGACCATGCGGCGTACGAGACGATCCAGGACTGGAGCGATGCCCAGACCGCACAGGGCGGCCGGGTCGTCTTCACCGGCAGATCCGGCGGCCGGATCGCCGAGCCCGCCTCGGCGGCCCACTCCTGCTGCCGCCCCTGGACACCGTGGCGCAACCATCACTGCCACGACCGGCCCGGCCAGCCGATCGGCGCCCCCCAGGCCGCCACCATGGCCGCCTTCCCCTCCGGCGAACACCTCACCACCGACCAGGGCCCCACGGGCTCGGGCACCGCCGAGTCCGGCACCGCCGACGCCCCAGGACCCCATGCCGCCGACGCCACCACCAGCCCCACCGGGCGGTCCGACACCCCTGGCGAGGAAGCCGCCGTTCCGCGCCGGACCGGCGCGCACCGGCTGGTCAGCGGGCTCAGTTCGTTCCAGCGCAATACGGCCCCGCTGGTGCGCGACGAGCTGGCCCGCCTGGCCCGCGAGGGTCAGCGTCCCTCCCAGCTCTTCATCACCTGCGCGGACTCCCGCCTGGTCACCAGCATGATCACAGCGAGCGGCCCGGGCGACCTGTTCACCGTTCGGAACGTCGGCAACCTGGTGCCCCTGCCGGGCACGGAGGCCGGGGACGACTCGGTGGGCGCCGCGATCGAGTACGCGGTGGATGTGCTCAAGGTCGAGTCCATCACCGTCTGCGGCCACTCCGGCTGCGGCGCGATGCAGGCACTGATGAGCGCCAAGCCGGACACCCCGCAGACATCCCTGTGGCGCTGGCTGCGGTATGGCCTGCCGAGCCTGGAGCGGATGACGTCCCGGCATCACGCCTGGGCGCGGATCTCCGGCCGGCTGCCCGCCGATGCGATGGAGCAGCTCTGCCTCACCAATGTGGTCCAGCAGTTGGACCATCTGCGGGCCCATGAATCGGTGGCGCGGCGCCTCGCCGAGGGTGCGCTCCAGTTGCACGGGATGTACTTCCATGTCGGCGAGGCGCAGGCATATCTGCTGGCCGAGGGCGCGAGCGCCGGTAGCGGAATCGACGAGGTCTTCAACCGGGTGGGCCCCGGCGACCCGTACAACCACGCCCGCCCGTACGACATCACCGGCCTCAGCGATCCCACCGGCGCCGGTGATCCCGATGATCGCGGCGCCTCCGCCGGTCCCTCCGGTTCCGGCGAGCTGGAACCGACGAGCGCCTGAACCACTTGTGTCTCGGGTCCGTGAAACCTTGTGGTCGTTCCTCCATACACGAAACACAGGTCTAAACCAATTCCTGGCAGACACTTGTCACCCGGCCCTTGGCCTGATGAGCTATGCCCCGGGACACAACGGACACCCTGGGAATGGGAGATGTCGTGAGCAACGAAAGCTTGGCCAATCTGCTTCGGGAAGATCGTCGGTTCGCACCGCCCGCCGATCTGGCCGCCGACGCCAACGTCACAGCCGAGGCGTACGACCAGGCCGAGGCGGACCGGCTGGGCTTCTGGGCCGAGCAGGCCCGGCGCCTGACCTGGGCCACGGAGCCGACCGAGACACTGGACTGGAGCAACCCGCCCTTCGCCAAGTGGTTCGCGGACGGCAAGCTGAACGTCGCGTACAACTGCGTGGACCGTCACGTCGAGGCGGGCCACGGCGACCGTGTCGCCATCCACTTCGAGGGCGAGCCGGGCGACAGCCGCGCAATCACCTACGCGGAACTGAAGGACGAGGTCTCCCGCGCCGCCAACGCCCTCGCCGAGCTCGGTGTCGGCAAGGGCGACCGGGTCGCCGTCTATCTTCCGATGATCCCCGAGGCCGCCGTCGCGATGCTGGCCTGCGCCCGCATCGGCGCCGCGCACTCGGTGGTCTTCGGCGGCTTCTCCGCCGACGCCATCGCCGCCCGCATCCAGGACGCGGACGCCAAGGTCGTCATCACCGCCGACGGTGGCTACCGCCGCGGCAAGCCGTCCGCGCTGAAGCCAGCCGTGGACGACGCCGTCTCCCGTATCGACACCGTCGAGCATGTCCTCGTGGTGCGGCGCACCGGCCAGGACACCCCGTGGACCGAGGGCCGCGACGTCTGGTGGCACGAGATCACCGAACGCCAGTCCGCCGAGCACACCCCCGAGGCGTTCGACGCCGAGCAGCCGCTCTTCATCCTCTACACCTCGGGTACGACGGGTAAGCCGAAGGGCATCCTGCACACCTCCGGCGGCTACCTCACGCAGACGGCGTACACGCACCAGGCCGTCTTCGACCTCAAGCCGGAGACCGATGTCTACTGGTGCACCGCCGACATCGGCTGGGTGACCGGACACTCGTACATCGTGTACGGGCCGCTGGCCAACGGTGCGACGCAGGTGATGTACGAGGGCACGCCCGACACCCCTCACCAGGGGCGCTTCTGGGAGATCATCCAGAAGTACGGCGTCACGATCCTCTACACCGCGCCGACCGCGATCCGTACGTTCATGAAGTGGGGGGACGACATCCCCGCCAAGTTCGACCTGTCGTCGCTGCGAATCCTCGGTTCGGTCGGTGAGCCGATCAACCCCGAGGCGTGGATCTGGTACCGCAAGCACATCGGCGCCGACAAGTGCCCGATCGTGGACACCTGGTGGCAGACCGAGACCGGCGCGATGATGATCTCGCCGCTTCCCGGTGTCACGGAGACCAAGCCCGGTTCGGCGCAGCGCGCCCTGCCCGGTATCTCCGCCACCGTCGTCGACGACGAGGCCAACGAGGTGGCGAACGGCGGGGGCGGCTACCTCGTCCTCACCGAGCCGTGGCCGTCGATGCTCCGCACCATCTGGGGTGACGACCAGCGCTTCCTCGACACCTACTGGTCGCGCTTCGAGGGCAAGTACTTCGCGGGCGACGGCGCCAAGAAGGACGAGGACGGCGACATCTGGCTGCTCGGCCGGGTCGACGACGTGATGCTCGTGTCCGGGCACAACATCTCGACCACCGAGGTCGAGTCGGCGCTCGTGTCGCACCCGTCGGTCGCCGAGGCCGCCGTGGTCGGCGCGGCCGACGAGACGACCGGCCAGGCCATTGTCGCGTTCGTGATACTGCGCGGTTCGGCGTCCGTCTCCGACCATCTCGTCGCCGATCTGCGCAACCACGTCGGTGCCACGCTCGGCCCGATCGCCAAGCCCAAGCGGATCCTGCCGGTTGCCGAACTGCCGAAGACCCGCTCTGGCAAGATCATGCGCCGCCTGTTGCGCGACGTCGCGGAGAACCGCGAGCTGGGCGATGTCACCACGCTCACCGACGCCTCGGTGATGGACCTCATCCAGACGCAGCTGCCGTCGTCGTCCTCCGAGGACTGAGGCCGGCAGCAGTAAGCACGAGCAGATACGACCCCGAGGGGCATCCGGCGACGCGCCGGGTGCCCCTCGGGCATTTAGAGTGAAGATCACCGAATACGGCCCCGCACACCCCGGGTACAGTGGCAGCTGCATCAATAACTCATCAAGAAATCTCCACAGGGTGTGCCGGGAAGTCTGGTCGGCAAGTGCATCAGCCATGCCATTGCTGCCGTACCGACCCGGAGGTCTCCACTCGTGGCCGCGCCCGCCCCCGCACCCCCCTCTCCCTCCCGCCGCACCTTTCTCGGACGTCTCTCCCTCCCCGAGCGGAACTACCTCGCGGACGCCCTGCGCACCGAGACCGTCGGCGGAGTCATCCTGCTGGTCGCCGCTGTCGCCGCGCTGACCTGGGCGAACACTCTCGGGTCCAGTTACCGGGCCGTCAGCGACTTCCACCTCGGGCCGCAGCCTCTGGGGCTGGACCTCTCCATGCAGCACTGGGCGGCCGACGGGCTGCTCGCGATCTTCTTCTTCGTCGCGGGTGTCGAGCTCAAGCGCGAACTGGTGGCGGGTGACCTGCGCGACCCCAGAGCGGCTGTCCTGCCGGTCATCGCCGCCGTCTGCGGCATGGCCGTGCCGGCCATTGTCTACACGCTGGTGACTGTGGTCGGCGGCGGCTCCACGGACGGCTGGGCCGTCCCCACCGCCACCGACATCGCGTTCGCGCTCGCCGTCCTCGCGGTCATCGGCACCTCACTGCCGTCCGCGCTCCGCGCCTTCCTGCTCACCCTTGCCGTCGTCGACGACCTCTTCGCGATCCTGATCATCGCCGTCTTCTTCACCGAGGACATCGACTACATGGCGCTCACCGGCGCCGTCGTGGGTCTTGCCGTCTTCTATCTGCTGCTGCGCAAGAACGTGCGCGGCTGGTACGTCTACGTACCGCTCGCCCTGGTCATCTGGGGACTGATGTACAACAGCGGCATCCACGCCACCATCGCCGGTGTCGCCATGGGCCTGATGCTGCGCTGCACCCGGCGCGAGGGCGAGGAGCACTCCCCCGGCGAACACATCGAGCACCTGATACGCCCGCTGTCGGCCGGTCTCGCCGTGCCGCTGTTCGCACTCTTCTCGGCCGGCGTCTCGCTCTCCGGCAACGCGCTGGCGGGGGTCTTCACCCGGCCCGAGACACTCGGTGTCGTGCTGGGGCTCGTCGTCGGCAAGACGGTCGGCATCTTCGGCGGTACGTGGCTGGCCGCCCGCTTCACCAAGGCGGAACTGAACAAGGACCTGGCCTGGGCGGACGTCTTCGCGGTCGCCTCGCTCGCCGGGATCGGCTTCACCGTTTCGCTGCTCATCGGCGAGCTCGCGTTCGAAGGGAACGCCACCCTCACCAACGAGATCAAGGCCGCGGTGCTGATGGGCTCCCTGATCGCGGCCGTGTTCTCCGGTGCGCTGCTCAAACTCCGGGTACGCAGATACCGGACGCTCTACGAGGCGGAGGAACTCGACGAGGACCAGGACGGTGTTCCCGACATCTACGAACAGGACAACCCGGCGTACCACCTTCGGATGGCCGCGATCTACGAGAAGAAGGCCGCGGAACACCGCCGCCTTGCCGAACTGGCGGGGGCAGCGAGCAGCAAGCCGGACAGTCCGGAATGATCTGAGTGCAACAGACCATAAGAAGGCCCCCTACCAGCGGATTTCCCGCCAGCAGGGGGCTCGCTCATGCTGCCCCGCGAGGCCGCCTCCGCGCCCGAGGACCTGGGACCAGGGTCCGGGCCGAAGCAGCTCACGGGCACCTCGGCATCCTGCGCGAGATGACCGGCGGCCCCCCGCATCCGGGGCGCCGGTTCCTGCGGACTCCGCTCGCTGCCCTGCACCGCGAACCCTGATCCGTGATGTGCGTCACATCTCGCTCGAAAGCTCTGCCCTGAGCGGGGGTCCACCGGGTTGAGGAAGTCGACAGGGTGTTCCGCCCCGCACGGCCATGTCCGATCGACACGATGGAACGATGTGACTTCCCTTCTCAAGATGCGTAGTGCCCTGCCGGTTGCCGCTGTGGCCGGTGTTCTGGCGCTCGCCGGGTGCTCCCAGGGCGGCAAGAACTCCGCCGGACCCGAGGCGGCCTCCTCCGCCGGCGGCGCGTCGGCCACGGCAGCCGCCGCCAGGGGCGTGCTGACGATTCCTCAAGACGTCGATGAGGAGACCAAGAAGCAGTACGTGTACCAGAACGCCCTCGCCGCCTGCATGCGAGGCGAAGGGCTTCATCTACACCCCGCTCGTGGATGACGACGAGGTCAAGCCGCTCCCGATCGACGGTCAGGACTACGACCTGTCGAAGGAGTACCGGGGGAAGTACGGGTTCGGCGTCACCTACGCCCCGGTTGTCTACCCGAACGACGCCAACGTACTGGGCACGGATGCCAACACGAACGACTCGCATCCCAACGCGACGTATCGGGACACGCTCTCCCCAGCCCAGCAGCGGGCCTATGACAAGGCGATGGGTGAGTGGCGAGTGGAGGACGGCAAGAAGCTGGAGTCCCCGGGCTGCCGCAAGGACGCGGAGTTGAAGGCTTACGGGCCGGAGAAGCCCAAGGCCGAACTCGCCCGTGAACAGGACGCCGCCAAGACCAAAGACCGCGCGGCGCAGCAGGCCCTCGACGGGGATGCGCAGTTGGTGTCGCTGGCGCAGGACTTCGCGTCCTGCCTCCGCAGTGAGGGGATCGCCGTCACCACCACGCAGCCGACCTCCATCGGGGACATGGTGAAGTTCCAGGTGAACAGCCAGGGCGACAACGTGGACAGGGGGGACAAGGAGACCGCGAGGGCCAAGCTCACCCAGGAGATCAGCACCGCCCTGAAGGATCTGGAGTGCGGCAAGGAGTTCCGCGCCGCGTACTTCCCGAAGCTGGCCAAGAACCCCTTCGTCGGAGTGGGCGGATGAGCCGACTCCGGAGCGGTCCGGCGCGCCGCAGCAGGCAGGTCGCCATCATCGTCGGCGTGGTGGCCGTAGTCGGTGTGGGCGGTTGGTTCACCGGTATGCAGATGCAGTCGCCGGCCGACGCCGCGGCCGCGCACCAGCCGCCGAAGTCCGGCCCGGTGACGGTCGCGGTGGCGCGGCAGAAGCTGACCGCGACCGTGGTGTCCCAGGGGGAGGTGAAGTTCGGGGCACCGCAGGGCGTCTCGCTGTCAGGTCCCGTGGGATCCTCCGGCGACGACGAGACCGCCCAACGGGTCACCAAGCTGCCGACCGAGGGACAGACCCTCGAGGAGGGCAGTGTCCTGATGCAGGTCAGCGGCCGTCCGGTGTTCGTTCTGCGCGGCTCGGTGCCGATGTACCGCTCCCTCGGTCCGGGCGGTTCGGGCGACGACGTCCGGCAGTTGCAGAGCGCCTTGCGCAGGATCGGCTACGACCCTGGCGCCGTGAGCGGGAACTACCGGGAGGGCACCGCGGCCGCGGTGGGTCGCTGGTACGGGAGTAAGGGCCACGAGCCGCAGAGCCCCAGCGTCGCCGACCGGCAGCAGCGCGCCGATCTGGAGGCGGCGGTGTCGACGGCCCAGCTGGAGCTGGTCCAGGTGCAGTCGGGCGGGGGCGACGGCAAGGACGGCGGCACGGCGTCCGCGCCGGGGTCGGCCGAAGCCGAGGCCCTCCAGCGGCGCTCCGCCCGGCAGCGGCTGGACCAGGCCAATGCGGCGCTGAACGCGTTCAAGGCCACGTACGGCACCAAGGTCCCGGCGGGTGAGGTGGTCTTCCTGCCCGACCTGCCGGTCCGTGTCGACAAGGTCAAGGTGAAGCTCGGCGACTCCCTGGACGGCAAGGTGGCCACCGTGACGAGCTCCGACGTGGTGGTGCAGGCCACCGTGCCCGGAGCGGACGGCGCCGCACTGCGCGAGGGCATGGAGGCGCGGATCGAGACGGGTGACGGCCGCGAGGTCCGCGGTGTCGTGTCACGGATCGGCGGCGCGGGTGCCGGCCAGGCCGGGGACAAGGCCGGTGCCGCTTCGGGTGACGACGGGAAGGCCGGCACGGACGGGGAGCCCGCCGGGGACGGGGAGGCCGGCGCCGGATCTGGCCCGGCCGATCCGTCGGCACCGGTGCCGTTGGAGATCTCCGTAGCCGACCCCGGACCGCTGAGGAGCCAGTCGGGCGGCGTCGCCAAGGTGACCATCGAGGTGGGCGCCTCCAAGGGATCCGTCCTGGTGGTGCCCGTGGCGGCGGTCCGCACCTCCGCTGACGGGAAGGCCCGGGTGCAGGTGCAGCGCGACGGCAAGGTCGTGAACGTCCCCGTCCCCGTCGGGCTTGCCGCCGCCGGGCTCGTCGAGGTGACCCCGGACCGCGGTTCGCTGGACGAGGGTGACCAGATGGTGGTCGGCCAGTGAGGCGACGGCCCCCGGCGGCGGTCACGCTCGAGGAGCCGCCGGACGCGGACACCGTGATCGAACTCCGCGTGGTCTGCCGGACCTTCGACTCCGACCCGCCCGTGCACGCGCTGCGCGACGTGGACCTGACGGTCCGCCGAGGGGAGCATCTGTCGATCGTCGGCCCCTCGGGGTCGGGTAAGTCCACGCTCCTCAACACCCTGGGCCTGCTGGACCGGCCGACGTCGGGGAGCTTCTGGCTCGACGGCGTGCTGACCAACGCCCTCGGCGACCTGGAGCACACCGCGCTGCGCGGAAGCCGTATCGGTTTCGTCTTCCAGTCCTTCCACCTGCTGCCGTACCGGACCGTGGACGAGAACGTCATGCTCGCCGAGGCCTACCGGGCCCCCCGGCCCGGCCGCGGGCGCCGTACCCGGGCCGAGCGGGCCCGGGAGGCCCTGGCACGGGTCGGCCTCGGGCACCGCTTCGGCTTCCTGCCCGGCCGGCTGTCGGGCGGCGAGCGGCAGCGGGTGGCCATCGCCCGTGCCCTGATGGGCGAGCCGGCCCTGCTGTTGTGCGACGAGCCGACCGGCAACCTCGACAGCGAGAACACCGAGTCGGTTCTGACGCTCTTCGACGAACTGCAGTCGCAGGACATGACGCTGCTGGTGATCACCACGACGACTCCGTCAGCCGGCGCGCGAGCCGGCGGGTACGGATCTGTGACGGCCTGCTCAGTCAGGAGAGCGTATGAGGAGCCGTACCCGCTCCGTTCCGGCCCCGGGGGCACAGCCGGTCGTGCCGGGCACCGAGCACCGTCCCGCATGGCCCGAGCGCCCCACCGCCGGTGTGGACGCGGGGCAACCGCCGGAGGCACGAGCCACCGAACATCACCGCGGCGAACACCGCCGGTCGCACCGCCGCGACCAGCCCGAACGCCCGCGGATCGACCCTCGTGACCTGTGGTCGGAAGCGCTGGCCGGAGTGCTCGCCCGACGGCACCAGGCTCGCCGGTCGCCCCTCGTCTGCGTCGTCGCAGCCGACCAGGACCCCACGGCCGAAGCCGACGCCCGAGATCCCAGTCGCCGGCCCGGGCACCTTCACCACGGCACAGGCATCCGGCAGTCCGGTCGGTTCGGGCCCGCTGCGCCGCTACCGCGTACAGGTCGAGGACGGCATAGACATATCCGCCGAGGACGCCGCCGCGGAGATACAGACGATTCTCGCCCACGAGCGCGGCTGGGCCGCCCACGGCCGTGGCTCGTTCCAGCTGGTCTCCTCCAACGCCGACTTCGTCATCAAGATCTCCACGCCTGCCACCGCCGACCGGCTCTGTCGCGCACAAGGCCTCGACACCCGTGGGGAGTTGAACTGCGAGACGCCCGAAGGCGTCGTGGTGAACCTGCGCCGTTGGGCGCTGGACTCGCCGCAGTTCGACGGGACGCCGGAGCAGTACCGGCACCTGATCATCAACCACGAAGTCGGACACGAGATCGGCATCCGCACGCACATGGGCTGCCGGGGTCCGGGGCAGCTCGCGCCGGTGATGATGCAGCAGATCAAGGGGCTGAAGGGGTGCCTGTCCAATGCCTGGCCGTACGACAAGCACGGCAGTTACATCACGGGCCCGACCGTGTACTGACGAGGGCCCTTGCCCGAGACCGCTACCGTCCAAGATCGGTCCGCATGTCCTGACCGGACGGATTCGGGCGATCATGAGCACCCACGACGGTCAGTTCTTGACATCAGCCTCCATGCACGTCGGCCCACACCCACGGAACGACAGCAAACCGGGCCGTCTGTGAGCCGTCTCAGGGCCGCCAAGGGCGACCGGCGACGACCAACGTCCACCACCCCGCAGCACGCCAGGAGCAGACAGCGCCACAGAGCCCCAGGCAACGCAGAATGCTCGACAGTCCGGCATGATCTGACACCAGATGTGTTGAGCAGGAGCAGAAGAGGGAGTCAGGGATGAGCGACCCCGGCAACTACGCGGGCAGCGCCGACCGCAGTCTCGGGCAGCTGGTCGCCTCGGCGACGGCCGAGGTGTCCGCACTGGTGCACGACGAGATCGCCCTGGCCAAGGCCGAGGTGCGGCGGGACGTCAAGCGGGGTGTGGCCGGCAGTGTGGCGTTCATCGTCGCAGGCGTGCTGATTCTGTTCGCGGTGCCCGTGCTGAGCTTTGCCGCGGCGTACGGAATCCACAACCTGGGACTCGGGCTCGCATGGTCGTTCCTGATCGTGGGCGGCGCGTTCATTCTCCTGGCGGTCGTGCTCGCGCTGATCGCCATCGCCAAGTTCAAGAAGGTCAAGCCGCCGGAGAAGTCCATCGCGTCGGCCAAGCAGACGGCGGCCGTGCTGCAGGGCGTCAAGCCGCACCCGCGGCCCGCCGTCACTGCGGGCGCGAGCCGTCCGGCCGTCACGGCCTCGGGCAGCACCCCGGCAGGCAAGGTTGTGGCGAAGCCTTCGGTCCAGGACAAGGCGTCCGGTGTGGCACGCTCGTCCACATGACCGTCCCCGATTCCAGCGCATTCGGCCCCACGGGCTCCGGCTCCGGCAGTCCCGTACGCCTCGAGGGTCCCTGGACCCACCGCGACGTGGCGGCCAACGGGGCGCGCTTCCACATCGCCGAACTGGGTGACGGGCCGCTCGTGCTGCTGCTCCACGGCTTCCCGCAGTTCTGGTGGACCTGGCGCCATCAGCTGACCGCGCTCGCCGATGCCGGGTTCCGTGCCGTCGCGATGGATCTGCGCGGGGTGGGCGGCAGCGACCGTACGCCGCGGGGTTACGACCCCGCCAACCTGGCCCTCGACATCACCGGCGTGATCCGCTCGCTCGGCGAGCCGGACGCGGCGCTGGTCGGCCACGACATGGGCGGCTACCTCGCCTGGACCGCCGCGGTGATGCGGCCGAAACTGGTGCGCCGGCTGGTGGTCTCCTCGATGCCGCATCCGCGCCGCTGGCGGTCCTCCATGCTCTCCGACTTCGCGCAGTCCCGGGCGGGCTCGTACATCTGGGGTTTCCAGCGGCCATGGGTACCGGAGCGTCAGCTGGTCGCGGACGACGCGGCGTTGGTGGGCCGACTGATCCGTGACTGGTCGGGGCCGCGGGCCGCGGAGTTCCCCGACGACGCGGCGGTGGACGTCTACCGGCGCGCGATGTGCATCCCGTCGACGGCCCACTGCTCGATCGAGCCGTACCGCTGGATGGTGCGGTCCATGGCGCGCCCGGACGGCATCCAGTTCAACCGCAGGATGAAGCGCCCGGTGCGGGTGCCCACGCTGCATCTGCACGGTTCGCTCGATCCGGCGGTCCGTACGCGGAGCTCGGCGGGGTCCGGCGAGTACGTCGAAGCGCCGTACCGTTGGCGACTTTTCGATGGTCTGGGGCACTTCCCGCACGAGGAGGATCCGGCCGGATTCTCGACCGAACTCATCAACTGGCTCAAGGATCCTGAGCCGGACCGGTAGCCCCGGCAGCCCCGCGAGCGGCCCTGCGGGCACGTGGGGCCGGTAACCCGGCGCGACCAACTGGTGGCTGGAAGAGCACAGTTGTCCGACGAACAGCCAATTGCCCGGCGCATAGGCCAATTGGCTGATGCATGGGCGATTACCGACCATGAGGCACGGGCAGACGTCGGGGTATGGGCTGGACGCACGACTTCGGTGACGCAGCACGCAATCGACGCTCGACCGCTACGGCGGATCCGGGCACTCATGAGGGGGACGGTCCCCAGGGCCGGGTGCACAGTGTGCAGGATCTGCATGATCTCCGTCTGGGCATTCCGCGCATCCTCCGCCGCCGGGCCCGCTGGGTCTCGGCGCGGCTGCGGCATCCCCGCGGATGACCCGCCCCTCACCCGATCACACGGTCAGCTGAGTGCGGGGCGGCTGCCGCGCACTCCCTCACCTTTCCCACGACCTACAGAGCGCACGCCTGGCTGTCGACCTGCTGGTTGGCGATGCGGCCGGTCGTGATGTCCTGGCGGATCTCATCGGCCGTCAGGGCATAGCCCGTGTGGGGGTCGTCCAGCGACTTGGCGAACACGACTCCGTACACCTTGCCGTCGGGCGTCAGCAGCGGGCCGCCGGAGTTGCCCTGGCGGACCGTCGCGTAGAGCGAGTACACATCGCGGCGGACCGTGCCCCGGTGGTAGATGTCCGGGCCGTTGGCGTCGATGCGGCCGCGGACGCGTGCGGCGCGTACGTCGTAGGAGCCGTTCTCCGGGAAGCCCGCGACGATGGCGCTGTTCCCCGTCTCCGCGTCGTGGTCGGTGTCGGTGAACTTCAGCGGTTTCGCGTCGAGGTCCGGGACGTCGAGTACGGCGATGTCGCGCTGCCAGTCGTAGAGGACGACCTTCGCGTCGTACAGCCGTCCCTGGCCGCCGATCTGGACGGTCGGCTCGTCGACGCCGCCGACGACATGCGCGTTGGTCATCACCCGGCGGTCGGAGAAGACGAAGCCGGTGCCTTCGAGGACCTTGCCGCAGCTCGGAGCCGTGCCGACGACCTTGACGATGGACTGCTTGGCGCGCGTCGCGACAGGGCTGCCGGCCAGGGCCGGGTCCGGGGCCTTGACCTCGGTGATCGGCTCGTTGGCGAAGGGGCTGAAGACCTGCGGGAAGCCGTTCTGCGCGAGAACCGAGGAGAAGTCCGTGAACCAGGTGGAGGCCTGGGAGGGCATCACCCGGGAGATGCCGAGCAGCACCGAGGAGTTACGGACCTCCTTGCCCAGCGTAGGCAGCGACGTACCCGCGAGGGCTGACCCGATCAGCCACGCCACCAGCAGCATCGCGACCACGTTGACCAGCGCGCCGCCGGTCGCGTCGAGTGCGCGCGCGGGCGACCACGTGATGTAGCGGCGGAGTTTGTTGCCGAGGTGCGTGGTGAAGGCCTGGCCGACCGACGCGCACACGATCACGATGATGACCGCGACGACCGCGGCCGTCGAGGAGACCTCGGAGCCGTCCGTCAGCTGGTCCCACAGGACCGGCAGCAGGTAGACGGCGACAAGGCCGCCGCCGAGGAACCCGATCACCGACAGGATGCCGACGACGAAGCCCTGGCGGTAGCCGATCACTGCGAACCACACGGCGCCGGCCAGCAGCAGGATGTCCAGCACGTTCACCGTCTATTGCCCTCGCAGATTCGTCACCGGACCCGTTCGGCTGGGGCCGGGCAGGCCCGGAAGGGCCCGGCACGGAAGTCAGCCTGTCATGCGCGCCAGTCGAGCGGCACCTGTCTGGACCTGTCCCAGGGACGCTCCCACCCTGCGAAGTGCAGAATGCGGTCGATCACCCCGGCTGTGAAACCCCAGACCAGGGCGGATTCGACCAGAAATGCCGGGCCCAGGTGACCGCTGGGGTGCACCGTCGTCACCCTATTGGCCGGATCCGTGAGATCCGCCACGGGAACGGTGAAGACCCGGGCCGTCTCCGCAGGATCGACGGCTCCGACCGGGCTCGGCGTCCGCCACCAGCCGAGGACCGGCGTCACCACGAAGCTGCTCACCGGGATGTAGAGCCGGGGCAGCACGCCGAAGAGCTGGACGCCGCGCGGATCGAGGCCTGTCTCCTCCTCGGCCTCCCGCAGAGCGGCCCTGAGCGGCCCTGTGGTCGCCTGGTCGCCGTCCTCGGGGTCCAGAGCGCCACCGGGGAAGGAAGACTGCCCCGCGTGGGAACGCAGGGATCCGGAGCGCTCCATCAGGAGCAGCTCGGGGCCGCGCTCGCCCTCGCCGAACAGGATCAGCACCGCGGACTGGCGCCCGGCGCCGTTCTCGGGCGGCAGGAAGCGGCTGAGCTGCCGGGGCTCGATGGTCCGCGCGGCGCGGACGACGGGGTCGAGCCAGCCGGGCAGGCCGTCGGACGTGACGGCGATCGCGTCGTCACGTCCCGCGCCGGCGGTGCGGTTCTGTTCGCGGTCGTCGTCGCGCTTCTCCACGTCGCTCTGCGCGTGGCTCCGGTCGTGCGTCTGCGCGTGGCTCTGGTCGTGCGTCTGCGCGTGGCTCTGGTCGTGCGTCTGCGCGTGGCTCTGTTCGTGCGTCTTCATCGGCACCCCTCGTCGTCTCACAACGCCTGTCGCCGCGCATTTCGTTCCGGAGCGGCGCCCCCCGTCAGCCGGCCTCCGCCTCCGTCACCCGGCTCCGAGCGCGGGCGCGGGCCTGCCCGGGTAGTCCGGCGGTGGGCTGAGCCGCTGGCCCGGCTGGCCGCCCATCTCGTACTTCAGGAGCTTCTTGGCCTTCTCCGGGTCCGTCTCGCCCTCACCGTACGAGGGGCAGAGCGGGGCGATCGGGCAGGCGCCGCAGGCGGGCTTGCGGGCGTGGCAGATGCGGCGGCCGTGGAAGACGACGCGGTGCGAGAGCATCGTCCACTCGCTCTTCGGGAAGATCGCGGCGATTTCCGCCTCGACCTTCTCCGGGTCCTCCTGCTCCGTCCATTTCCAGCGGCGGACCAGCCGGCCGAAGTGGGTGTCGACCGTGATGCCAGGGACGCCGAAGGCATTGCCGAGGACGACGTTGGCGGTCTTGCGGCCCACACCGGGCAGCGTGACCAGATCCGCCAGCCGGCCCGGGACCTCACCGCCGAAGTTGTCCCTGAGCGACGCGGAGAGGCCCATCAGCGACTTGGCCTTGGCCCGGAAGAAGCCGGTCGGCCGGATGATCTCTTCCAGCTCCTCCGGGACGGCCGCAGCCATGTCCTCGGGGGTGGGGTAGGCGGCGAACAGCGCGGGGGTGGTCTGGTTGACCCTCAGGTCGGTGGTCTGGGCGGACAGGACCGTGGCGACGAGGAGCTCGAAGGGGTTCCTGAAGTCCAGCTCCGGGTGGGCGTACGGGTAGATCTCGGCGAGCTCGCGGTTGATCCGGCGGGCACGGCGGACCATCGCGAGGTGGGATTCCGGCTTCCCGGGCTTCGCTGTCCTGGCTGCCTTCGCGGGCTTCTCCGTCTTCGCTGCCTTCACCGTCTTCGCGGGCTTCTCCGTCTTCGCTGCCTTCACCGTCTTCGCTGCCTTCACCGGCTCCCCCTGCTTCGCAGCCTTTCCCGGCTTCACCGCTGGGCGTTTTGTCGCTTTTGCGGAGCGACTGATACCCTGTTCGCCCACAGCGGAATTTCGGCCTTCCGACACCCCATCAGCCCCCTTGGCCTGCGCTCTCACCGGCGACTTGGACACCCGGCCAGCCTAGAGCCAGGCACTGACATCCGCCCCGGTCACTGCGGATCCACCCCCAATCGGCCCCCTGCCGCACGGTGAGCCGCGCCCGTGCGTCAAACTGGTTTGTGATTGATCGCACTGTTTTACCGTCCGGCATGATGGGGACCACGGTTCCCTGAACAGGCCGACAAGGAGAGAACTCGTGGACGACGTTCTGCGGCGCGCCCCGCTTTTCGCGGCGCTCGATGATGAGCAGGCCGCGGAGCTCCGCGCCTCGATGAGTGAGGTGACCCTCGCACGCGGCGACGCTCTCTTCCACGAGGGCGACCAGGGTGACCGGCTGTATGTGGTCACCGAGGGCAAGGTGAAGCTCCACCGCACGTCCCCCGACGGACGCGAGAACATGCTCGCGGTCCTCGGCCCCGGCGAGCTGATCGGTGAGCTGTCGCTCTTCGACCCGGGCCCCCGTACCGCCACCGCCACCGCGCTCACCGAGGTCAAACTCCTCGGCCTCGGCCACGGCGACCTGCAGCCCTGGCTGAACGTCCGCCCCGAGGTGGCCACGGCCCTGCTGCGCGCCGTCGCCCGCCGACTGCGCAAGACCAACGACCAGATGTCCGACCTGGTCTTCTCCGACGTGCCGGGCCGTGTCGCCCGCGCCCTCCTCGACCTGTCGCGCCGGTTCGGCGTCCAGTCGGAGGAAGGCATCCACGTCGTCCACGACCTGACCCAGGAAGAGCTGGCCCAGTTGGTCGGCGCCTCCCGCGAGACGGTCAACAAGGCGCTCGCCGACTTCGCGGGCCGCGGCTGGTTGCGCCTGGAGGCGCGCGCCGTGATCCTGCTGGACGTGGAGCGCCTGGCGAAGCGTTCGCGCTAGCCGGACACCTTCTCCTCACGACGTGGAAGGCCCCGCCGTCCGGCGGGGCCTTCCACGCGTATCAGGGCCGCGTTCCAGGCCCGCGAACGACCGCATCCGCATCCGCGCGTCAGATCAGCCCGTGCTCGCCCAGATACTCCAGCTGGGCCAGCACCGAGAGCTCCGCCGCCGGCCACAGCGACCGGTCCACGTCCGCGTACACCTGCGCCACCACCTCCGACGCCGTACGGTGCCCCGCCTCCACCGCCGTCTCCACCTGTGCCAGCCGGTGCGCGCGGTGCGCCAGGTAGAACTCGACCGCGCCCTGCGCGTCGTCCAGCACCGGCCCGTGGCCCGGCAGCACCGTGTGCACCCCGTCGTCGACCGTCAGCGAGCGCAGCCGCCGCAGCGAGTCGAGATAGTCGCCGAGCCGCCCGTCCGGGTGCGCGACGACCGTCGTGCCGCGCCCGAGGACGGTGTCCCCCGTCAGCACCGCCCGGTCGGCGGGCAGATGGAAGGAGAGCGAGTCCGCGGTGTGCCCGGGCGTCGGCACGACGTACATCTCCAGGCCGCCGATCGTGATCACATCTCCCGTGGACAGGCCCTCGTCGCCGAGGCGCAGGGCCGGGTCCAGGGCGCGCACCTTCGTGCGTGTCAGCTCGGCGAAGCGCGCCGCGCCCTCGGCATGGTCGGGGTGTCCATGGGTGAGGAGGGTGAGCGCGATCCGCCGGCCCGCGCGCTCGGCGGAGTCGATGACGGCCCGCAGATGGCCGTCGTCCAGCGGGCCCGGATCGATGACGACCGCGAGGTCGGAGTCGGGCTCGGCGACGATCCAGGTGTTGGTGCCGTCGAGCGTCATCGCCGAGGCGTTGGGGGCGAGGACGTTGACAGTACGGGTGGTGGCGGGGCCCGACAGGACCCCTCCGCGCGGCTGTCCGGGAAGGACTGCTGCCTCGCTCATACGGCCTCACCGCCCGCGCTGCCGGTCGGAATGTGTTTGGTGAACTCATCATGCCCCGGCCAGCTCAGCACCAACTCGTCGCCGTCGAGCCGGGCCTGTGCGAGTACGGGGGTGAGGTCCTGGGAGGACGCGGCCTTCAGGGCCTCGGCGGCGGTCCCGTACGGCCGCAGCTGACGCAGCGTCGACACGGTCGGCGGCATCATCAGCAGCTCGCCCCGGTCGTACCCGTCGGCGGCGTCGCCGGCGGCGATCCACACCGTACGGTCGGCCTCGGTGGATGCATTGCGGGTGCGCTGGCCCTCGGGGAGCGCGGCGACGAAGAACCAGGTGTCGTAGCGGCGCGGCTCGAACTCGGGCGTGATCCAGCGCGCCCACGCCCCGAGCAGATCGGACCGCAGCACCAGACCCCGCCGGTCCAGGAACTCGGCGAAGGACAGCTCACGGGCGACCAGCGCCTCGCGGTCGGCCTCCCAGTCGGCGCCCGTGGTGTCGCTGACGACCGTGTCGGCGGTCGGTCCCGCGAGGAGGACGCCCGCCTCCTCGTACGTCTCGCGGACCGCCGCACAGACCACGGCCTGCGCCTCGGCCGCCGTGCCGACACCGAGCCGCTCGGCCCAGCTCTCCAGCGCGGGTCCGGCCCAGCCGACGAGGCGGTCGTCGTCGCGCGGGTCGACCCCGCCGCCCGGATAGGCGTACGCACCCCCGGCGAATGCCATGGAGGCGCGGCGGCGCAGCATGTGGACGGTGGGCCGGCTGCCGGTGTCAGCGGGGTCCCGGAGCAGCATCACGGTGGCGGCCCGCCGGGGAGCCGCGGCTGTCAGCTCGCCCGCGGCGAGCGCCCGGATCCGGTCGGGCCATTCCGGTGGGTACCACTGACCATTGGACATGGCCGGAGGCTATCCGGAACCGCGCCGATGTTCGAGAGGTGCCGATCACGCATCCCGCGATCCTGCCGGGCAGGCCCGAGTTCCGGCCCGCCGCACCGCCCACGGTCCGGCCCGTACGAGCGATCCCGCCCGGTCGCATCGACCGGACGGGATCGCAAAACGCTCGTCCCACCGCCTGTGGCGGCGGCTCAGGCCCCGATCAGCTCGACCTGGACCTCGACCTCGACCGGTGCGTCCAACGGCAGCACCGCGACGCCCACCGCGCTGCGCGCGTGCACGCCCTTGTCGCCGAGCACCGCGCCCAGCAGCTCGCTCGCACCGTTGATCACGGCGGGCTGCCCGGTGAAGTCGGTGGCCGAGGCGACGAAGCCCACGACCTTCACGACCCGCTTGATCCGGTCCAGGTCGCCGGCCACCGATTTCACGGCAGCCAGCGCGTTGAGCGCGCAGGTCTTCGCCAGCTCCTTGGCCTCGTCCGGCGTGACCTCCGCACCGACCTTGCCGGTGACGGAAAGCTTGCCTTCCACCATGGGCAGCTGGCCCGATGTGTACACATACACCCCGGACTGGACGGCCGGCTGGTACGCGGCGAGCGGCGGTACGACGTCCGGCAGCATGAGGCCGAGTTCGACGAGCTTCGCCTCGACGGCGCCCGCCACTACGGCTTCTCCCGCTTCAGGTACGCCACGAGCTGCTCGGGGTTGTTCGGGCCGGGAACGACCTGGACCAGCTCCCAGCCGTCCTCGCCCCAGGTGTCCAGAATCTGCTTGGTCGCGTGCACGAGAAGGGGCACGGTCGCGTATTCCCACTTGGTCATAGGCCGACTGTAATGCCTGGCACACACGGCCTCGTGCGTAGCCCACGGCCCGACTGGTTAGGCTCGAATACGTGAGCAGGTTCCAGGTCGTCAGCGGCAAGGGTGGTACCGGTAAGACCACGGTCGCCGCCGCACTCGCGCTCGCCCTCGCGAGCGAGGGCAGGCGCACCCTCCTCGTCGAGGTCGAGGGCAGGCAGGGCATTGCCCAGCTCTTCGAGGCGGAGTCCCTTCCGTACGAGGAGCGCAAGATCGCCGTCGCGCCGGGCGGCGGCGAGGTGTACGCCCTCGCGATCGACGCGGAGCGCGCGCTCCTCGACTACCTCCAGATGTTCTACAAGCTCGGCAGCGCGGGGCGGGCGCTCAAGAAGCTCGGGGCCATCGACTTCGCCACCACCATCGCGCCCGGTGTGCGGGACGTGCTGCTGACCGGCAAGGCCTGCGAAGCCGTACGCCGCAAGGACAAGCAGGGCCGGTACACCTACGACTACGTGATCATGGATGCGCCGCCCACCGGCCGCATCACGCGCTTCCTCAATGTGAACGACGAGGTGGCGGGGCTGGCCAGGATCGGCCCGATACACACTCAGGCGCAGGCCGTGATGCGGGTGCTGAAGTCTCCCGAGACGGCGGTCCATCTGGTGACGCTGCTGGAGGAGATGCCGGTCCAGGAGACCGCGGACGGCATCGCGGAGCTGCGGGCGGCCGAACTGCCGGTGGGCAGGGTCATCGTGAACATGGTGCGGCCGCATCTGCTGGACGAGGACGCGCTGCGTACCGCGTCCGGCGGCCGCCGCAAGGAGATCGCGAAGACGCTGACCCGGGCCGGTGTGACCGGTTCCGCGGCGCTCGTACGGCCGTTGGTCGCGCAGGCCGCCGAGCACGCCCAGCGGGTGGAGCTGGAGCGCGAGCAGCGTGCGGTGCTCGCGGGTCTCGATCTGCCGACGAACGAGCTCCCGCTGATCGGCGAGGGCGTGGACCTGCCCGGGTTGTACGACCTGGCGATCGAACTCCGCAAGCAGGGCGTGGGCGAAGAGGTGGGGCAAGGGGTGGGTTCATGACAGCGAGTACGAGGACGGGCGCCGCCACGGGCACGGGCACCGGCGAAGCCGCCGCACCCGTTCCGGCCGCCCCCGCCCTGGACATCGACGCACTTCTCGACGACCAGGGCATCCGGATCATCGTGTGCTGCGGTTCGGGCGGTGTCGGCAAGACCACGACCGCAGCGGCGCTGGGTGTACGGGCGGCCGAGGGCGGTCGGAAGGTCGTCGTCCTCACCATCGACCCGGCCCGCAGGCTGGCCCAGTCCATGGGCATCGACTCGCTGGACAACATCCCGCGCCGGGTGTCGGGCATCGACGGCGAGGGCGCCGGAGAACTGCACGCCATGATGCTCGACATGAAGCGGACCTTCGACGAGATCGTCGAGGCGCACGCGGACGGCGAGCGGGCCCGCGCGATCCTGGAGAACCCCTTCTACCAGTCCCTGTCGGCCGGTTTCGCGGGCACGCAGGAGTACATGGCGATGGAGAAGCTCGGGCAGCTGAGGGCGCGCAACGAGTGGGACCTGATCATCGTCGACACTCCGCCGTCGCGTTCCGCACTGGACTTCCTGGACGCGCCGAAACGCCTCGGCTCGTTCCTGGACGGGAAGTTCATCAAGCTGCTGATGGCTCCGGCGAAGATGGGCGGCCGGGCCGGGATGAAATTCCTCAACGTCGGCATGTCGATGATGACCGGGACCCTCGGCAAGCTGCTGGGCGGTCAGTTCCTGCGTGACGTACAGACGTTCGTCGCTGCGATGGACACCATGTTCGGCGGTTTCCGGACCCGGGCCGATGCCACGTACAAACTGCTGCAGGCCCCCGGCACGGCGTTCCTTGTCGTCGCGACACCGGAGCGCGATGCGCTGCGCGAGGCCGCGTACTTCGTGGAGCGGCTGGCCGCGGAGGACATGCCGCTGGCCGGCCTGGTCCTCAACCGGGTCCATGGCAGCGACGCCGCCCGGCTCTCCGCCGAGCGCGCCCTGGCGGCCGCAGAAAATCTTGATGACATCGGCATTGTGGATCAGACGGCCGGGAAGGCTGGACTTCGTGACCCGGCCGGCTCGGCAGTCACCTCTCCCGAAGATCCCGAGTCGTCGCCCTCCCCCGCCCGTTCCGCGCACGCCGAAACCCCTGAGCACGAACCCGCGTCCGAACCCGAGCCCGAGGCTGAAGCCGTCTCCGTGGAGCAGCTGACCGCAGGTCTGTTGCGGCTGCATGCTGAACGCATGCAGGTCGTCGCGCGCGAGCAGCGCACCCGCGACCGCTTCACCGCGCTGCACCCCGAAGTCGCCGTGACCGAGGTCGCCGCGCTGCCCGGCGATGTCCACGACCTCGCAGGGCTTCGGGCCGTCGGGGACCGACTCGCGACCGGTTCTGCTCCGGCCGGAGCTGCATAACCACCTGAAAGGCCTAGCGGCCCTCGCCGACTACCCCACAGCGGCGTACGTCTCGTGCAGTTCGTCGTCATCCAGACCGATGGCCACCGGCAGGATGCCCGTGGACCGCTCGTACTCACTGCGAGCGGTCTCCAGCAGCCGGCGCCAGGACGTGACGGTGGGCCGTCTGCGCAACAGTGCGCGACGCTCCCGCTCGGTCATTCCGCCCCACACGCCGAACTCGACGCGATTGTCCAGCGCATCGGCCAGGCATTCGGTCCGCACCGGGCATCCGGTGCACACCGCCTTGGCCCTGTTCTGCGCTGCCCCTTGTACGAACAGTTCATCCGGATCGGTAGTGCGGCAGGCTGCCTGCGCACTCCAGTCGGTTACCCAGCCCATCACGGCGCCGTCCTCTCCCGAATCGAGGCTCCCCCACGGCGGTAGCGGCATATTCACCGCTACCAGTTGAGGACGTTACGGAAGGTGGCGACAGCACAACACCCCCTTCGGGCCCAATCTTGAATGGCCCGAACGGACTATGCGTACGCGGCAGATCACCCAGGGGAGTGAGGTGACGACATCCGCGACTATTCCGACAAAATCGGGACAATTCACCTGGGTCACAACGGACGTTCGATGACACACAAGGCGAATTCGGGAGCGCCTCGGGTCGCGACCGGACCAAGGCCGCGTCATGCACGGGGGTTGATACGCAACGGGACTGCTGTGACAGTTGGGAGCAGCTTAGGCCAATGCATATACGCCTGTCCGGCGAATGAGAACGTAGGCTGCCCCCATGCCAAAGAACCGCTCGGGCGGGGGTCTCACCGCGACCCAGCAGGCCGCCAAGTTTCTCGGTGTCGCCGCACTCTCCGGAGTCGTACTCGCGGGCATCGCGCTGCCGGCCGCCGGGGCTCTGGGGCTCGCCGCCAAGGGGACGGTCGAGGGATTCGACGAGATCCCGGCCAATCTCAAGACGCCGCCGCTGAGCCAGCGCACCACGATCCTGGACAGCAAGGGCGGTGCGATCGCCACGGTCTACTCGCGCGACCGCACCGTCGTCCCGCTGAAGGACATCTCCCCGAACATGCAGAAGGCGATCGTCGCGATCGAGGACGCGCGCTTCTACGAGCACGGGGCGGTCGACCTCAAGGGCATCCTGCGCGCGATGAACCGCAACGTGCAGGCGGGCGGGACCGCGCAGGGCGCGTCGACGCTCACCCAGCAGTACGTGAAGAACGTCTTCGTCGAGGAGGCGGGCGACGACCCGGACAAGGTCGCGCAGGCCACCCAGCAGACGATGGGCCGCAAGGTCCAGGAGCTGAAGTACGCGATCCAGGTCGAGGAGGAGCTCGGCAAGAAGAAGATCCTGGAGAACTACCTCAACATCACCTTCTTCGGGCAGCAGGCGTACGGCATCGAGGCGGCCTCCCACCGGTACTTCTCCAAGTCGGCGAAGGACCTGAAGCTGGAGGAGGCCGCGCTGCTGGCCGGCCTCGTGCAGTCGCCGAGCCGCTACGACCCGGTCAATGACGCGGAGGAGGCGACCAAGCGTCGCAACACCGTGCTCCAGCGCATGGCGGATGTCGGGGGCATCTCGCAGGCCACGGCGGACAAGGCGCAGTCGGCACCGATAAAGCTGAAGGTCAGCAAGCCGCAGAACGGCTGCATCACCGCCGTCAGCGGGGCCGGTTTCTTCTGTGACTACGTACGCCAGGTCTTCCTCACCGACCCGGCCTTCGGCAAGACCAGGGAGGACCG
Source organism: Streptomyces sp. NPDC005181 (assembly GCF_040608395.1). Taxonomy (NCBI): domain Bacteria; kingdom Bacillati; phylum Actinomycetota; class Actinomycetes; order Kitasatosporales; family Streptomycetaceae; genus Streptomyces; species Streptomyces sp. NPDC005181. The sequence goes on along the minus strand of NZ_JBEXID010000002.1, from coordinate 94,096 downwards.
CGCCAAGATCTGGAACCGGGGCGGTCTCACGATCCGCACCACACTGGACCCGCAGGCGCAGCAGGGTGTGCAGACCTCGATCAAGAGTCACGTCTACAAGACGGACAAGGTCGCCACCGCCGTGACCCTGGTCCAGCCGGGCACCGGCAAGATCATGGGCATGGGCCAGTCCAAGCCGTACGGCCTCGGGCCGAACGAGACCCAGTACAACTACTCGGTCAACAAGGACATGGGCGGTTCGAACTTCGGCTTCCCGACCGGATCGACGTTCAAGCCCTTCCTCGCCGCTGCGGCCATAGAGGGTGGCAAGCCGGCGACGCAGATGTACCCGGCGCCGTACGAGATGGACTACCCGGACACGGTTCAGAGCTGCGGAAATCCGTGGGTCAACAACAGCGTGCCGAAGTATCACCTGGAGAACGAGAGCGAGTCGGAGGAGGGGCCGTACGCGCTGAAGGAAGCGATGGAGATGTCGGTCAACACCTACTTCGTCCAGATGCTCCAGGACATCGGCATGTGCCCGGTCTCGCAGATGACCGACAAGCTCGGCGTGGTGCAGGGTGACGGCAGCAAGCTGCCGCAGAACCCTTCCACGCTGACCCTCGGCTCCAACGGCCTCTCGCCGCTCACCATGGCCAGCGCGTACGCCGCCTTCGCCAACCGGGGCACGTACTGCACGCCGATCGCCATCGAGGCGGTCAAGACGGCGGACGGCAACTCGCTCCCCGTACCGAAGACGCGTTGCTCGCAGGCGATGTCGCAGACGACGGCCGACACCATCAACACGCTGCTGCTCGGCGTGATCGACTCCGGAACGGGTCAGCAGGCCGGACTGGACAGCCGCGACAACGCGGGCAAGACGGGTACGACCGACGCTCGCAAGAACGCCTGGTTCGTCGGCTACACGCCGAACATGTCCGGTGCGGTCTGGGTCGGCAGCCCGTCCCAGAACGTCGAGATGGAGAGCATCACCATCGGTGGCGTGTACCAGGACAAGGTGTACGGCGGTCAGGTGCCCGGACCGATCTGGCGCGACGCCATGACGACCGCACTCAGTGGCCAGCCTGCACCGTCCTTCACCACCGTCGACATTCCGGACGCCCCCAAGGACGAGGACGAGGACAGGGACAGGGGCAGGGGCAGGGACCGGCGCGACAACCGCGATGACGGCAAGAACAAGCCCGGCACCACCACCCCGTTCCCCGGCATCACCATCACGCCGGGCGTGACCGGCGGGAACAATGGGGGCCCCCGCGGCCAGACCAGCCCCTGACCTCTCGACGCAACACCCGTCCACGCAGAAGACAGAAGGCGGGGTGGACCGGAACATCCGGTCCACCCCGCCTTCGCGCAGGTGGAGAACTGCCGCCTCAGCCCGCGAGGAGCTTCTTCACCGCGGCCGCCACCCGGCCGCCGTCGGCGAGCCCCGCAACCTTCGGGTTCACGATCTTCATGACGGCGCCCATGGCCCGCGGCCCCTCGGCGCCGGCGGCCTTCGCCTCGTCGACAGCCGCCGCCACGATCGCACCCAGCTCGTCGTCGCTCAGCTGCTTCGGCAGGTAGGCGTCGAGCAGCTCGCCCTCCGCCCGCTCGCGCACCGCCTGCTCCGTCCGGCCACCCTGGGTGAAGGCCTCGGCGGCCTCGCGGCGCTTCTTCGCCTCCCTGGCGATCACCTTCTGCACCTCGTCGTCGGAGAGCTCGCGCGCCGTCTTGCCGCTGACCTCCTCCTTCGTGATCGCGGTGAGGGTCAGCCGGAGCGTGGACGAGGTCAGCTCGTCACGCGCCTTCATGGCTGTCGTGAGGTCTTCCTTGAGCTTGGACTTGAGCGTGGTCATGTGCTGATTGTGGCAGGTGCGAGGTCCGGACCGCCCGCCGGTTTTCTGCGGGCCGCACGGTGTCTGCGACGATGGGCACATGCGCGCACGCTACGGAGTACCCCTGAAAGTCACGGCAGTCGGCGCAGCGGTCGGCGCCGCCGGTCTCGTCTACGCGGCAGGTTTCGAGACCCGGTCGTTCCGGCTCCGCCGCGTCACGGTCCCCGTACTCCCGCACGGGGCACGCCCGTTGCGCGTCCTGCAGGTCTCCGACATCCACATGGTGAGCGGCCAGCGCAAGAAGCGCGGCTGGTTGCACTCGCTGGCCGGCCTGCGCCCGGACTTCGTCGTGAACACCGGCGACAACCTCTCCGACCCGCAGGCCGTGCCGGAGCTGCTGGACGCGCTCGGTCCGCTGATGGAGCTCCCGGGTGTGTACGTCTTCGGCTCCAACGACTACTACGGCCCCAAGCTCCGCAACCCGGCCCGCTACCTCTTCGAGAAGACCCAGGGCAAGCACGGTCTCAACGGCAATGCCCCGGCGGTCGGCGTCGTCCACAACCCGTGGGAGCCGATGCGCGACGCGTTCGACGAGGCGGGCTGGCTGGGACTGAGCAACACCCGGGGCCGCCTCAAGATCGACGGCCTGGAGATCGCCTTCACCGGCCTCGACGACCCGCACATCAAGCGGGACAGGTACGCGGAGGTCGCGGGCGGCCCGGAGACGGGCGCCGACCTCTCGATCGGCGTGGTGCACGCCCCGTACCTGCGCTCCCTCGACGCCTTCACGGCCGACGGCTACCCCCTGATCCTGGCGGGCCACACGCACGGCGGCCAGCTCTGCATCCCCTTCTACGGGGCCCTGGTCACCAACTGCGACCTGGACACGGACCGGGTCAAGGGCCTCTCCAGCCACATGGTCGGCGACCGGCGCGCCTATCTCCACGTCTCGGCAGGCTGCGGCACCAACCGCTACACGCCGGTCCGCTTCGCCTGCCCGCCCGAGGCGACCCTACTGACACTGACACCCCGCGACTGACGGCCTGCGCCGCCGCCCGGCACATGACGCGTGCCGGGGCAGAAACCGGATTTCGTCTCCGGCCGCGGGTGGGCTAAAGTAATCGATGTCGCCGGGACACCGGCGGCGATCGGGGTGTAGCGCAGCTTGGCAGCGCGCTTCGTTCGGGACGAAGAGGTCGTGGGTTCAAATCCCGCCACCCCGACAGCTGAAGTAGCAAGTCAGAGGGCACATACTGATTTCAGTATGTGCCCTCTGTCGTGCCTGGGGGGCCAAACCGGGGGCCAAAGGCTTTTGATCAAGCCTCGCTGTCGGAGCGCGTGGCCCCGAACTCGAAGATCTCATCCATCGCCTCAGCCCCCTGCGTGATCACTGGGCGGAGCTGTTTGCGGTAGACGGCCTCTGTCGTCGCCTGGCTGCTGTGTCCCACCAGCATCGCGATCCGTTCCGGCGGAATGCCATGATCGGAGAGCAGCGACACGCTGCTATGCCGAAGCTCCCGGGGCGTCCACTCCGGCTCAAGGCCCGCCTTCACCACGATGGCCCGGAAGTCGCGGCGCACGTTGGCGGCGTCGAGGGGCTCGCCACTTCTGGTGGTGAAGACGCGACCCGCGGGACTCCACTCGATCCCATGGGATGCGCGCTCCTGCTTCTGCCAGCGCAGGTGCTCTTCGAGGACTTCCACCACCTGCTTCGGCAGGGCAATCGTCCGCCGGCTCTTCCGGGTCTTGGTCTCCCCGTGCCGTCGAACAGATCGCCATACCGCGACGTGCGGCGGGACCCCGTTCTCGGTCACAAGGTAGACGTGGTCCCACGTGAGTGGGCGAGAGTGAAGGAGCGGCAGCAGGGCGAGGAGCGGCGGCCGCCCACCCGGACTGGATCGTTGAGCTCAGCATCGGTGTAGGCGCACGTCCCATCGAGGTTCACGTCGGCGGGTGCTACGCCGCCGGAAAGCGCCACCGCGCTATCACCCGCGAGCAGGCCCTCGCCGCCCTCGCCGACGGGATCCGGGCCTGCATCCACTGCCGGCCGGACACCGAGCTGGGGGTGCTCGGGTAGTCAGGCGCTGCACGGCTTCCTCGGCTGCCTTCTTCCCCGTGGTCCTCTTGGTCGCCACCTTCTTGGCAGGCGCCTTCTTCGTCGTCTTCTTCGCGGCCGCCTTCTTGCGGGGCTTCATCTCGTGGACCGTGGCGTCCTCGTCCGTCTCGCCGCGGGACTCCTTGGTCCTCAGCCCCACCCGCCCCACTCACTGGGACTGGACTCCGTCATGCCCTGCGAACCGGTGTCCTGGCCCTGAGGAGCCGCCTCCCATCCTCCCCACTCACTGGGAGTGGACTCCGTCATGCCCTGCCAACCGGTGTCCTGGCCCTGAGGAGCCGTTTCCTGCCCAGTCTCGCGGGTGGGAGTCGTGGGCTCCGTGATGCCCTGCGAACCGGTGTGCTGGCCCTGAGGTGCCGTTTCCTGCCCAGTACGGTGGGTGGGTGTCGTGGGCTTCGTGATGCCCTGCGAACCGGTCTGTTGGCCCTGAGGTGCCGTTTCCTGCACAGTTGTCGGCGGCTCCACATGCTCGGGTGGCATGAGGAGGCGAATGCTAATGCTCAATTCCTGACGTTCTCGATCTTCTTGTTCGTACCGCTGCTGTATTGCCTCTCGCCCCTCCCTTGTCGCAGCCAACATTGACTCATGTACCGCGAGCCCCGAGTTCTGCTCAGTTGCCGCGTGGTGGGCCAATTGCCCCTGGTATCCATCGCGGAAGCCCTGGTAGTAGAGGTAATCGTTGTAGGTGTGGCCCTTGGCAGACGGGACCGGAACGGGGGTGCGGGTCTTGCTTACGATGTCCTTCTTGGCTTGGCTGATGCCGGCTGCCGAGCCCTTTTTGTAGTTGGGGTCGACTAGATCGTCGGCGTTGGGGTCAGGAGGGGGCTCTCCCCCGAGGCGATCGGGGGTACTCGGGGCCGTTACCGCTGTCTGCGCCGGAGCCGGGGCGGCCGAGGCCTGCCCGGCGATGACCGGCGAGAGCGTCAGGGAGGCCAGGAGTCCGGGGCCGAGCAGGATGAGGGATCGCTTGGCAGGCACGACGATCTCCTTCCGCAAGGACGTACACGTACGCCCGTCGGAAACGGTGCGCCGGGCCAACCCCGGGCGTTGCCGTGTCGCTGGAGTGTTTCCACGGTGGTCTGTGTGGTGAATCGAGTGCGGCACACCTATCGTCCAGCCACACCACCCTTACACCGATCCTTACGCCGGACCGGAACCCGCGCACCTGGGCCAGCCGGATGCGCCCGTGGTCACCCCGGGCCACCCTGGAGGAATGAGCGCGCCGATAGTCGTCCACGGCCTCTTCCTCTCCGGCGGGCGGAGGGTCACCGTCAACGGGCAGATCGTCGGCCTCGCCCACGACGAGCGACCTCGTCGAATTCCTGAGGCGAGCCGGCCTCGACGACGCCTGGGACCTCCTCGACGACCCCCACTGGATCGAATGGCGCGGCGGACGAGCCCACCGGTACGAAGCGGCGTGACGAAAGTCCCCTGCCCGGCCCGCAGGCCAGACAGGGCGCGTGGTTTATGGGGCAGCGGCTGGCCGCCGTCGGCCAGTACCGCTCCTCCGCGGCAGGCCTGTCGACGATCACCCAATACGTGATCGTCGACACCCTCAAATGCCGGTTTTTGCGACATGGGCGTTGGGGCATCTGTGGGGCGGGCCTACTCGCCCCACGTGTCTGCCCAGGTCACCCTGTGCGTAGAGCGCGGACTGTAAATCTGCCGACGCGCCGCCCCCTGGCCCGGGAACGCTCCGCGCCTGGGAGAAATCTGGGAGAAGATCTTCTCCCAGTGCGACTTCAGAACCTACGGAGACCACGCCATACCAAGGGTCTGACCTGCATACATGTCGGCGAGACCAGGTTCGGACTCCACCCGGACCTTATTCGGGACGAAGAGGTCGTGGGTTCAAATCCCGCCATCCTGACTGGCGTTCTGGGGTCTCTCGGGAGTGGTTGGGGAGTGGATCATGAAAATCCACTCCCCAACCGTCACCCCAGACACGCTCCCAGCACGGCATCGAGTGCACGTACCGGGGACCGCGGATGCATGGCCAACCGTGCATCCAACCCCTCCTCCCACTGTTCGGCCACTTCTCCCATGAGCCGATTCCTCATCCGCGCGGTGATGTGCGAGTAGCGCGCCTGCACCGACCCGCCCTCGTGCCCCAGGCGCTCACCCATCGACCGCATCGGGCTGCAGCACCGAACGGCAGCGTCACTGTCACAGAGCAGAGCCCTATCCGGACAAATGGTTGAAGATGGGATTAATCGGACACCAAGTCCCGCACCGCCTACGCCCAGCCATTCGAGGACAGCGTCCAATGACCACCACTAGCACCGACCAGGTGACACTCGGTAAGCATATGAGTACTTATGAGGTATCGGAATCGGCGATCGCGCTGTTCGACGAACGGGGAACCGTGGTCGCCTGGACGCAGGCCGCTGAGCGGCTTGTCGGGTACTCCGCGCAGGACGTGGTGGGCCGTTCCGCGGCACTTGTACTGCCATCCTTCGAAAATGCGCCGACGATGTCGGCGTTCGTCGAGCAGTGCCGTGCCCAGACCGGCTGGTCGGGCGCAACGGAGGTGCGTCACCAAGACGACCACCTGCTCGACGTCAGTCTGCGGATCTCGATATTGCGGGGGCGGGACGGAACAGCGCGGTGGCTCGTGTCCATGAGCGACGCCGGCACGTTGTCCGGGGACGGGGTGAACGGACTGGTGAGGGGATCGCTTCTTACCCGTGCGCCGATCGGCGTCGTCGTTCGTGACCCGCAGATGCGGGGCATCTGGGTGAACGACGCGATGGAGAGCCACGACGGCATCTCCCGTGACCGGCGGCTTGGGCGTCGACTCACCGACGCGCTGCCTGGTGTCAAGGCCGAAGCGCTCGATGCGGTGATGCGGCAGGTGCTGGCGAGCGGCACCACCAAAGTCCACGAGTACCGGACATGGCTACCGACGAGTCTGGGCCCGGAACACCCGTTCGCGGTGTCGTTCTCCCGGCTCCAAGGCGCCGACGGCCAGGCCCTGGGGGTGTGCACCATCAGCGTTGACGTCATCGAGAGCCAGCTGGCGCGCGAGCGCCTCGCTACTTTCAGCCAGGCCGGCGCGCGCCTGGGCAGGACCCTGGACGTGATGCAGACCGGTCAGGAACTGGCCGATCTCGCCGTGCCGCTGTTCGCCGACTTCGTCGCCGTGGACCTGGAGCAGTCGGTCCCGTTCGGCGAGGGAACCCCGGTCCGCATCGGCTCGATGGGCGAGCGCCTCCCCGTTTTCCGACGTGCCGGTCTGGCCTCAATCCGTCAAGGGGTCCCGGAATCAGCCTGGGTGCGCGGTGAGCCGGTCCCCGTGCCGCCCGCCTCACCCTTCACCGATGTCCTGCGCACCGGGAGGCCCCATCTGGAGCCGATCCTGGACACCGCTCCGGGCACATGGATCGACCAGAACCCTGCACTGGCGCAGAGGATCCGTGAGAACGGCATCCACTCCGCGATGGTCGTACCCATCCGCGCGCGGCGCGTCCTGCTGGGCGTGGCGTTGTTCGTCCGCACCAAGGACCCGGTGCCGTTCCAGGAGATCGATCTGGTCCTGGCCGAAGAGCTCGTCGGCCGCGCCGCGCTGTCGTTGGACAACGCGCGCCAGTACACACGCAAGCAGACCACGGCACTCGCGCTCCAACGCAACCTGCTCCCGCACCATCTGAGGGGAGGCTCGGCGGTCGAGGCGGCCTCGCGCTACCTGCCCGCCGAACTCGACGACGGCGTCGGAGGCGACTGGTTCGATGTAATCCCGCTGTCCGGCGCCCGGGTGGCCCTCGTCGTCGGCGATGTGGTCGGACACGGCATCAACGCAGCCGCGACCATGGGCAGGCTCCGCACCGCCGTCCACACGCTCGCCGACATGGAGCTGCCCCCCGACGAACTGCTCGCCCGCCTCGATGCCGCGGTCCAGCGACTGGCGGAAGCAGACGCCCACGACCCGGACCACGCCCCCGCGGTGGTGGGCGCCACCTGTCTGTATGCCGTCTACGATCCGGTCACCCGGAAGTGCACCATGGCAGGGGCCGGGCACCCCCCGCCCGCGATCATCGACCCGCAGGGCCGGGTGACCTTCCCCGACCTTCCCACCGGAGCCCCACTCGGCATCGGGCTGGGGGTCCCTTTCGAGGCCGTGGAGCTGGAACTGCCCGAGGGAAGTCTCCTCGCTCTGTACACCGACGGTCTGGTCGAGACCCGCGACCACGGCATCGACGTGGGAATGCGCCGACTGGGCACCGCCCTGGCACAACCGGATCGCTCCCTGGAAGACCTCTGCACCCGCGTCATGGAGTCGGTCGCAGATCAGGCGGCGTGCGACGACGTCACCCTGCTCCTCGTCCGCACCCGCTCGCTCAGCCCGACCCAGGTCGCCTCCTGGACGCTGCCCAGCGACCAGACCGCTGTTCACCGCGCCCGAGACCTGGCGGCCGGTCAGCTGGCCGACTGGGGACTGGAAGGTCTTGAGGACTCCACGAACCTGATCGTCAGTGAACTGGTCACCAACGCCGTCCGCCACAGCGCCGGCCCGATCGGTCTGCGTCTGATCCAGCACCAGGTCCTGACCGTCGAAGTGACCGATACCGACGCCAGCACCCCGTGTATGCGCAGCGCACACACCATCGACGAGAACGGCCGCGGCCTCTTCCTGATCTCCCAGCTGTCCCACAGATGGGGCTCCCGCCCGATATCGGGCGGCAAGGTCGTCTGGGCCGAACAAGACCTTGCCCCCGCACTCGAGGAGCAACCAGACCGCGCCTCCCCATCGCGAGCATCCGGCATGAGCTCCAACCGACAAGAATGACAGGGCGTGTGCCGCTCCGGCACCTCCTGTGGACGGCCGGGCGAGGCGCGCGCCCGTCTCCGCGAAACGGACAACACAGCAACGGATGTGATCAAGGAACTGCGGAAGATTGTCGGCAATCTTGTCGAACTCCGCATGCCAGGCCGTTGACCAGGAGAAATACAGAAGTCCTGCTGGAGTACTACTGGAGTACTACTGGCCTCGCGCTTTCATGAAGCGGACTGTCCGACAGGTGGTCAGCGAATCTGAAAAGTGCCGTTGACCAGCGAGAACGGAGGATTGCTGAGGCCCTCGTTCCTGCTCCTGTCGGAGGCACTTTTCAGGTGAAGTAGCCTATCGGTTCGCGCCGACAGCGCCGGAGGCGCGAAAGCGTCCCTGCACCGCATACATGCCCTGCGCTCGCGCGGGATCCGCGCCTGCTTTTCTGTCGGACGCCCCGTCACCGAGCTGGTCCGCCGCGCGATTTGGGCCCTGCCCGAGCAGGTCTGGCACCCCGCGCTGGAACAGGACAGCTCCTTGCGCCACGGTGCGCAGGGTCGCGTCGTCACATACGGTGCGGTCGCGTGGGTGTTCAGGTTCGTCGTCACAAAGGATCACGGACGCCCTCCTTTCGCGCCGCAGGCGTCCGGGGGAAAGGCTCGCCGAGGCGCTGAACGGAACGTTCAAGGCCGAGCTGATCGAGATGCAGAGTCTGCAGTTTGCCAATGAGGCAATTTCTTGCCCGGTGTCACATTTGCCGGACCCGTTCGGTCTTAGAGTTCGAGATCGGAACGCCGGGACAGAGAGGTGGCGGAGACTCGTAGCGAACGCGGCAACGAAATCAGGATTGCCCCCTTTCGCGCCGGCTTACGGCCGAGTCGGACCGGCCTCGGCGGCACGGGAATCGGCGACTACATCTATCCGGCAAAGGCCAAAGACGTACCCGTCGGCCTGTCCTCTTCTGGGTTTCGGCCGATGGCCGCCGCCCAACGTCTCGGCAGAGTAGAGGGAGTGACCGGCCTCAGCGGTGGGCAGTGCGCAACGGTCGCCGTCCTGGTACGTCAACCCGGCCGCGGACAACGACATCCCGGCCGTCCGCACCCCCGTCGCATCCGGTAGTGAAGTTGCGCCTCGCGTCGTCCTTCGACAGATCATGACCGGCCATCGGTCCATCCGCTAAGGAGCACACTGATGCAACCCGACACCATCGTCCTCGTCCACGGCTTCTGGGTGACGCCGCGGGCCTGGGAGAGCTGGATCGCCCACTACGAGAACAAGGGCTTCCGTGTCATCGCGCCGCCGTACCCCGGATTCGAGGTGGAGGTCGAGGCCCTCAACGCCGACCCGACCCCGATCGAGACTGTGACCGTTCCGGCAATCATCTCCAGCCTCGAGAGGCTGATCACGGGGCTGAACCGGCCGCCCATAGTGATGGGTCACTCCGCCGGCGGCGCCTTCACCCAGATCCTCCTGGACCGCGGCCTCGGCGCCGCCGGAGTGGTGATCAACTCCGCGCCCGCCGAGGGTGTGCCGGTCGTACCGCTGTCCCAGATCCGGTCCCTCTTCCCCGTCCTGAAGAACCCGGCCAACCGGCACCGCGCCGTCGGACTGGACTTCGGCCAATGGCGCTACGCCTTTGCGAACACGTTTCCCGAGGACCAGGCCCGCGCCACGTATGAGCGCTACCACATCCCCGCACCAGGCAGCATCGTATGGAGCAGCGCGCAGGCCAACCTTCACCCCGGCCACACTGACACGTACGTGGACTTCCACAACGCCGGCCGGGCACCCCTGCTGTTCCTCTCCGGCGAGTACGACCACCTGATGCCGGCGAAGGTCCAGGAGTCCAACGCCAAGCACTACAAGGCGGAGGGCACCACCACCGAGGTCAAGGTGTTTCCCGGCCGCTCCCACCTGATGCCCGTCCAGGACGACTGGCAGGAGGTCGCCGATTACGCCCTTGACTGGGCGCTCGCCCACTACTGAGCCGTGCCCGCTACGCGTTCAGGACGGCATTTGTCCGTCCCGAGCGCTGAAAGGGAGCACCACCCGGATCCGGACGGCACGGCAGATCGAGGACGAGTGCCTGCACCCGGATGAGGCCGCGCAGGCGCTTGGGCTACCGCGGTCGACGGTCTTCAAGCTGTCCGCCTGCCGTGAGGGCGGGGAGGACGCGTTGCGGGCCAAGCCCGGTCCCGGGTAGCCGGAACTGATCCGCCGCGACTTCGGGGTCGCCCTGTCCGCGGTCAGTGTCGGGTGGCTGCCGCGCGAGCTGGGTCTATCACCTCAGCGGCCACTGTGGCGGGCCTGGCAGCAGGACCCGGCCGCGGTCGAGCGATGGAAGTGCGAGGAGTTCCCCGCGATCAAGGCCGAGGCGGAACGACAGCGGGAACCGGAAGTGCAGCCACAGACAGCGGGAATTCACCTCGACCGGATATCGGTGCCCCTTGCGCGACGGCGATGTACTCACCCCCGGCAGCCCCTTCCCGGCATGATCAACCCGAAGATCATCCCACCCGCTCAGTGAACGTTGCAGCGGCCCGCGGCGGGTTTCTCCTGGGCCTGATCGGCCCGAGCTTCTTGCGGATTGGGCGCACGTCGTATCAATTCAGCGTCTCTCCCTGTCACATTTCGTCCAGCTATTTCATCAATAGTGCGGAACCGCAAGCAGGTTCCATCTTCCAACTGGATCGTCTCCGGCCCTGCGGCAATTCAGGTCACCGCAGGCCGACGACCGCCAATCATCCCTTGGAGGGACTCCATGTTCAGTACGTCCAGGAGCGTGCGCCGCGCTCTTCTCACCACCCTGGCCGCCACACTCGGCACAGCCGCCGTGGTCACCCCCATTGCCACCGCAGCCCCCGGGCACCAGTCGGCCGAGCCCCGGCCGACCGTCGTCCTGGTTCATGGCGCCTGGGCGGACTCCGCCGGTTGGGACGGTGTGGTCAAGCGCCTGCAGGCGGACGGCTACAAGGTGACCGCCCCGGCCAACCCGCTGCGCGGCCTGGCCAGCGACTCCGCCTACCTCGCCGCCTATCTCAAGACGATCCCCGGCCCGGTCGTCCTGGTCGGCCACTCGTACGGTGGCGCAGTGGTCACCAACGCCGCCACCCAGAGCTCCAACGTCAAGGCCCTCGTTTACGTCGCCGGCTTCGCCCTCGACAAGGGCGAGAGCGGCAACGAGATGTTCGCCAAGTTCCCGGGCTCGCACCTCTCCGACGACCCGGCCGCGCCGGTGCCCACCGCGCTCAACGCTGTTCCCTTCCCCCAGGCCGACGGCACGACGGGCGTGGACCTCTACATCAAGCCGGACAAGTTCCGCGACGTCTTCCTCAGCAACCGCCTCACGGCCCCCACCGCCGCCTCCCTGGCCGCGACCCAGCGCCCGATCAGTGCCCAGGCGGCCGGGGACCCCTCGGGCACCCCGGCCTGGAAGACCATCCCCTCCTGGTACCTGGTCCCCAGTAAGGACCACGTCATCCCGCCGGCCGCCGAGCGCTACATGGCCGAGCGCGCGGGCTCCCACACCATCGAGATCGACGCTCCGCACGCGGTCCATGTCAGCAACCCGGGCGTCGTCACCGGGCTCGTCGAGCGAGCCGCCTCCCAGGTCGGCTGAGCCGACGGCCCCGCTGCGGCGCGCGGTGCAGCGGCTGCCGGTCCCGACCAGATAGGTGAGGCGCGGTGGCGCCCCGGGCCGCACCGCCCGGTCGGGACTGCGGTCAGCCGACCGTACTGCGGGCCGCAGCGAGCCGGCACGGTCCAGCGGGAGAACGAAGCGGACCGTGCCGGTTCCGACGCCACTGCGAGCGCTGTCGGGCGGTGGCGTCGCGGCGCGGCTGTGGTCCTAACGGCCCACGGGTCTACTGAGGAGGTCCATGGCAGGACGTCTTGGTCGACCACCTGTCTCGACGGAGCCGCGTTGCTCGCGTTCTGACCAGCACGGAGACGTCTCACTGCCCCTCTTGACGTCGCCCACCAACGCGCTGACTACCCGGCCTTGGGGCAAGGCCCCCCGCCCCCCACACAATCGATGCGCGGATCAGCGCAGCAAAGGAGTGAACCCATGACCCGCAGGCGAGTACTCATCACGGGCGCGTCCAAAGGCATCGGCCACGCCCTCGCCGAGCAGCTGGCAGGAGAAGGTCATACCCCCGTGGGCATTGCCCGCAGCGCGCCGCAGTCCTTTCCCGGCGAGTTCCACGAAGCCGACCTTGCCGACCGTGCGGCCACCGATCAGGTCCTGGGCGCAGTGCTGGGCGCGGGACCGGTCGACGCCGTGGTCAACAACGTGGGTCTGGTGCGAGCCGCGCCCGTCGGGGAGGTCGCTCTGTCCGACCTCGACGCGGTTCTCGACATGAACGTGCGCACCGCGGTCCAGATCGTCCAGGCCGTCTTGCCCGGCATGCTCGAACGGTCCTGGGGCCGCGTGGTGAACGTCACCAGCCTGGTCACCCTGGGGTTGCCCGATCGAACGTCCTACGGTGCGGCCAAGGCCGCCCTGGAGTTCTTGACGCGAGGCTGGGCCGGAGAGCTTGCTGCACACGGGATCACCGTCAACGCCGTCGCCCCGGGCCCCACCGAGACCAAGTTGTTCCGGGAGACCAACCCGCCGGGGTCGACCTCAGCCGCCCGCTACCTGGCGACTGTTCCCATGGGAAGGTTCGGGCGCCCGGACGAGCTCGCAGCCGCCATCGCCTTCCTGCTCTCCGAGAAGGCGGGTTTCATCACCGGCCAGACCCTGCGCGTCGACGGCGGTGCGAGCATCGGCCGCAACAGCGCCTGAGAACGGCCGGCGGCGACCGTACGGCCCGTGACCGTGGTGCCCCGCAGTGAAGCGCCGCCCAGGCGCGACATCACGACGGTCGGCGCCCCGGGCCGGTGCGTGGACAGCAGATCGGGACCAGCCGCGGCGAGGGCGCGCAGGGGCGCACTGTGTCACAGCCCGGGCGTTCCGGCTCGTTACTTGCGCGAGCGACCGATCCACGGACGGCGTCGAGGCGAAACGTGGTGGTCGGCAACGCCGACCGACCCCACGGGTTCCCGGCTGCCTGTCCCACTGCGCCGTCCCTCGACGCTCCCGGCGGGCTTACGTCCACGAACTCCGTCGACACCCCCGCAAGGACGGCCTGTGCGTCGTGTCGTCGGCGGTCAAAGCGGGCGCCTGCTGACTGCCCGCCAGCCGCGGCGAACACGCCATGAACATTCGGCAACTCAAGAGGCACGCCCTCGAAACGACTTGGGAACGCGCCAGTCCCTGACCCCCGGCTTCGCGGCACACGACAGGCAACCCATCCGACCAGGCTGGACAGAGGGACGCTGCTGGAGTACCAGCGCCAAGGCAGGTGCAGCGCCGCCTAGTTCGCCGTCTCCTTCCCGGCTCGGGGAGCACGGCATACGGACTGGTCCGGCCGGGCTCCTGCGTCGTCGATCCACTGGTGTCCCTGCTGCGTGCGGGGCCGACCCGAGTCGGACCCACTGGCATCCCGTGTCACAACATCCTGCTCTGTCCTGTCCATTCGCTGACAGACAAAAACAGAGGCGTGGCGGACCTGCCGGACAAGATCGCACAGGCCGCGCGTCTGGTCTGGGTGAGCTTCTCCTTCAGGGACATCACGAGAATCGATCTTGCATACCCCCACGGCGAAGAAGCCCTATCAGGGGGCTAACTCCGTTCTGGCTAGAGCCACAGATCAGATGCCGCACCGAGTCGGCCTGAGTGTCTAACTGCGCTCCACTCATCGCCAGGAGTCGGCCGCATGCGCCACAACCTAGCCAGGGGCGGGCCCGTGGAGACGACGAAAGACCCCGCCTCTATGATGCACCGATGGCGTCGATCAAGCAGTTCCAAGTCACCTTCGACTGCGCAGAACCTGAGCGCGTCGCTCGTTTCTGGTGCGAGGTGTTGGGGTACGTCGTACCGCCGCCACCGGAGGGGTTTGCTACTTGGGACGATTTCAATCGCTCGCTGCCGCCTGAGCGTCAGGGTTCAGCGTTTGTCTGCATGGATCCCTCAGGTGTGGGCCCGCGAATGTACTTCCAGCGCGTTCCCGAAGGCAAGGTCGTCAAGAATCGGCTGCATCTTGACGTGCGGGTCGGCACCGGGCTCGTGGGTGAAGAGCGCCTCGCCGCACTCGAGGCCGAATGCGCACGACTGGCCGCGCTCGGCGCGGTACGCGTGCGACTACTGCTTGCCGATGGCGACAACGAGTCGTGCCTCGTGATGCAGGACATCGAGGGCAACGAGTTCTGTCTCGACTGAGTGGCCGCGAACGTGGCACCCTCGCGAGTCGACTGGTGCAGTTCGCCATCACGAGGGTCGCCGTCCCGCGGCGCGCCAACGGTCCTGATCCAGAACCACCCTTCGGTGTCCACGAGCACGAATCTAGCGGCGATCGGCGCGAACATCCGCTCATGCCGCAGACAATGCGCGCTCACGCACCTCCGTGCACTCCTTCGTCCGGGCTCTCGCGCCGACACGCCCGAGGGTGTCGGCGACGAAATCCCCTCCGTCACTCTTAGTGAGGAGCACGAGCTTGGGCGCGCTGCACTGCCAGTCAAGATCATTTCGGTTAAGCCTGTGTCAGATGCTCACTGCTCCGACCTGACCCGGATCAACGGGGCGACTGATCGACATTCGCGACAACCTCATCGCTCGTATCGCCGAAGCCGCGAAGGCCGGCTCGGCAAGGTTGAAGGACTGCAGGTCAGCCTCGCGGGCGCACAGAATAAGCTCGCCCAGATCGACCAGCATCTCCATCAACGAACAACCGTCGGTCTCGGTTGGCCTACGACCAGGAGCGGAGATCAGTGAGCACCGGTTCAGATTGGGAAGAACCAGAGCACGGAATGAGCGCGTGGCCGATCGAGCGCCTTCAAGCGTTCTAGGCTTTGCGGGCGAGCAGTTGAATCTCCTGGAACTGCCGTCGGTCGGTGGGCTGAGGCTCGCGAACCATCCGGGCCACCTCGGCCAACCCGGACTTGCGTAGCATCGCGGCGAGGTGATCAGGCGACCACCGATAGGCCAGTGCGACTGTGTGATCGAAGACCTGCGTCGGGTGAGACGGATCATCGCTGGCCGAAAAGCCGACCAGAAGGTGGCCGCCAGGTGCCAGCACACGGTGGAACTCCGCCAAGATGACGGGGAGTTCTTGCGGCGGAGTGTGGATGATGGACCAACGTGAGAGTACGCCGCCCAGCACGCCGTCAGCGATGTTCAACGCGGCCATTGAGCCCGCGTCGAACCGTAGGCCCGGATAGGCCTGTCGAGCCAACTTGATCATCGCGGAAGAGGCGTCAACGCCAAACGCCGCCAGCCCCAACTCATGCAGATAAGCGGTGATATGGCCAGGTCCACACCCCAAGTCCGCGACCTGACCGTCCCCACTCGCGCTTACGACCTCGGCGAAGGCAGTCAAGATCGCGCGATCCAAAGGCCTGTCACGCAGCTCATCGCGGAACCGCTGCGCATAGGTATGGGCAGCAGCGTCGTAGGCCTCGCGGGTGACACTGGGGGCATCGTGTTCGACCATGCTCGCGACAGTATTTCCTGGCGCGGAGGCGAGCCGAGAGAATCACAATCTTCCCTCCCGCCTGTTCGCCAGGGCTATCGCTAGTTCAGCAGGCCGAAGCTGATGGCGCCGCTCCAGATCGTCGACGGCATGCGCACCTCCCGGAACCCCGTACGGCCTGTCGGGCGGAGGTCCAGGCCGCAGCAGGGAGAGACACCGGGGCCACCACCCGTTCCTCATGCCGGGCTGGGCCCCGCGCATCCCGGCCAGCAGTGGGGGCGGACCCATGCCTGGCGTTCCTCGACCTCGCCGCCCTCTGCTGCGTCTCTCACCACATGACACCCCGCATAGGCGCATACGCGTCGCCGCGGCGGGGAGAGCAGGGTGGACAGACATCCGCTCCTCGCAGACCGAGATCTGTGGAGCGCTCAGACGTCCGGGCTTGTTGATTGGCGAGTAGATCATCGCTAAGGGCTGTCCCGTAGACGCGATGACCGCGGTATTCACAAACTCCGTCATCGCGCCGATACTGACAGTAACGGATCAACAGGGGGCCACAGGACGGCTCCGCCAGACAAACGGGGGACCCATGATCTTCATTGTTTCCATGGTGGTTGCGCTCGCGGCCGCGGCCGGGGTGTGCTTGGTCGTACTGCGGCGCAGAGGCGGCTCGGGGGAAAGTGGGGCACTGCAGCGTGGGGCGGCGGACCAGGGACTCGCACAAGGGCTGGGCATGACCCCCAGGGCATAACTACCACCCCATACGGGACAACCTCTAGCGCATCGGCTGACAGTCGAGGGGGCCAAACGGGGGGCCACCGGCGGTGGCCTTCCTCGCACTCTCATGGACGACTACGGACAGAACCTTGCGCGTCAGTTCAGGTCAAATAGCAGACAAACAAGACCACTTGAGCACGCGATCGCGTTCGGGACGAAGAGGTCATGGGTTCAAATCCCGCCACCCCCAGGGCCCCGGCGTTCTCCCCGACAGCTGAAACACAGGCCAGAGGCCACCTCCTCAACTGAGGAGGTGGCCTCTGCTGTATCCGGGAGCCATTCGGCGGGAGAGGCGGCGGCGCCGGAGCCGGAGTCGGCGAAGCAGGACTCATCGGTCAGGCTGCGCGAACGCCATGCCTGCCTCGCACAACCGTTCAGTCCCCTGGGCCGTCTACGGAACCGTCTGGACCCGTCCCAGGGAGAAACACCGCCATGCCTCTGCAGCTCCGCACCGTCGTCGCCACCGTGGCCGCAGCAGCGCTGACCGGTGGCCTGCTCACCGCCGTCACCGCGGCACCGGCAGTCGCCGCCCCCGCCAAGTACGCCGACGACTTCAACGGCGACGGACACCGGGACCTCGCGATCGGCATGCCGTACAAGACCATCAACGGCGCCTCGGCCGCGGGGGGCGTGATCGTGGCTTTCGGCTCCACCACCGGTCTGACCACCAAGCGGGTCGGGCTCAACCAGAGTTCCTCCGGGGTTCCGGGGACGCCGGAGGAAGGAGACCGCTTCGGTATCTCGATCGCCGGCGGAGACCTGGACGCGGACGGATACGCGGACCTCGTCGTGGGCGCCGACCACGAGGGTGTGGGCAGCAACGACGGCCAGGGCAGCGTGACCATCCTCTGGGGCGGCACCAAGCCGTTCACCAGCAGCACCACGACCGCGGTGGCCGACCCGCACGCGTGGCAGGCCCACGGCTGGGATGTCGCGGTGGGAGATTTCACGGGGGACGGCGGTGCGGACCTCGCCGTGATCGAGTCGGAGTCCGTCGCCGTGTATGAGGGGGGTTTCGCCCGCGGGAGCCAGCCGGAACCGACGTACACCGGCCTGACCGGGCCTGGGGGGCAGCTCGGCAACAGCGAGGCGGCCGTGGGCGACATCAACGGGGACGGCAAGGACGACCTGGCCGTGACCGGACGCGACTACGGGTACGACCGGCCGGCCGTCGACGTCTTCTACGGTGCGGCAGGCAGGCCGCAGGCGGCACCGCAGGTGACCGGCGGTGGCACGGCAGTCGCCCTCGGCGACATCAACGGGGACGGTTACGACGACATGGCGGCGTCCCTCACCTGGCCCGAGTACTACTCCGCCGCCGATCCGAGCGCCGGCGCCGGCTATGTCACCGTGCGGTACGGCACCGCGACGGGCGTGGGCGGTCCGGTAGTCATCCACCAGAACAGCGCCGGTGTGCCCGGCGCCAACGAGGATGCCGACGGCTTCGGCAACTCGCTGGCGATCGGCGACATCACCGCTGACGGGCGGGCCGAGTTGGTGGTCGGCGTCAACGGCGAGGACCTCGGCAGCACCAAGAACGCCGGCGATGTGGCGGTGTTCCGCGGCTCCGCCTCCGGAGTGTCGATGTCCGGGGTCGTGCGCATCTCCCAGGGCACCACCGGGGTGCCGGGCAGCCCCGAGACCGGTGACCTCTTCGGCGGCCAGGTCCGGCTCGCCGACTACAACCACAACGGCAAGGCAGACCTGGCCGTCACCGCACCCTTCGAGAACGGTCGCAACGGAGCCCTGTGGACCCTGCTGGGCACCTCGTCCGGCCTCACCGGCTCCAGTTCCAAGGTCTTCGGCTCCGACGACTACGGCCTCGCGAACGGATCGCGGCTCGGGGAGTCACTGCTCGACTGAGCCGGGCAGTCAGCAGCGACGGGTCTGGTACGGCACGGGGGCAGGTTCCGGTTCGGGCGGTGTCGGGCACCGGCTCAAGGCGACGAGGAAGGTCAGCACGATTCCGCCTGCCACAACGAAGAGCGCGGTGCTGATCCCGTCGGCGGTGGCGATGCGGAGCCGCTCACCGGAGAGGCCGTCGAGGCCGGCAGTCGCTACCAGGACGAGGATGGCGAGGCCGACAGCTGCGCCCGCGCCCGAGCCGGTGGAGGCCATGCCGGAGGCGATGCCCTGTTGTCGGTCGGAGATTCCGGTGGCGGCGGCGATGAACATGGTGGTGAAGACCACCCCGTCGCCGATGCTGAGCGCCACGAGGCCGGGGATGAGTTCGATGTATGTGCCGTTCGGCGCGATCGCGAGGCCGATTGCGACCGCACCGAGCGCACCGACGGCGAGAGCTGCGGCCAACGTGCGCCGGAGACCGAACCGCGTCACGAGCTGGCCTGCGCTTGTCGAACCGGCCACCACCACTGCCGTAGGGATGAGGAAGCCGGCGCCGGTCTGCAACGCGTCGTAGCCCAGAACCTCCTGGAAGTAGAGGGACAGGAAGTAGAGCACGGAGCCGAAGGTCGCCATGAACATGAACGCGATGACGACGCCGGTGATCAGGTTGGGGTTGGAGAGCAGCCGAGGTGGCATGAGCGGGTCGTGGCTGCGCCGCTCGATGAGGACGAAGGCTCCGATCAGCAGGAGGCCCGCCACTGCGCTCACCAGGATGCCCGGCGAGAGCCAGCCCCATCCGGGGCCTTGCACGAGGGCGAACACGATGAGGGTGACACCGAGAGTGACACTGAGCGCACCGGGTAGGTCGAACGTGCGGCCCTTTTCGCGTTCACCGTCCCGGGGGATCACTACGAAGGCAAGCAGCAGCGCAGGGCCGGCCAGGGCGACGTTGACGAGGAAGACCGCTTCCCAGCCGAACGCCTGCGTCAGAAGACCGCCGAGCAGCACGCCGATGACGAGTCCTGCCGCACCTGACCCTCCCCAGATTCCCAATGCGCGGTTGCGGGTGCGGCCTTCGACGAAGGTGGTGTTGATGAGTGCCAGGGTGGTGGGGAAGACGAGAGCTCCGCCGAGACCTTGGAATGCTCGGGCGGTGAGGAGCATTCCGGGGCCGGTCGCGAATCCTCCCGCGAGCGCTGCCCCGGCATAGAGTGCGAGGCCGGTGGCCAGGACGCGGCGTCGTCCGAGCAGGTCGGCGGCGCGCCCGCCGAACAGCAGGAAGCCGGCCGAGGCCACTGCGTAGGCGCTGATGACCGACTGGAGTGTCTGCGCGGAATAGCCGAGGTCGCGTGCGATGTCGGGGAGTGCCACGACCACGATGTACTGGTCGAGCGAAACGATCAGCATGGCGAAGGACAGGAGCGCCAGCGTCGCTGTCTCACGGTTCCAACCGAGGCTGCCGGGCGCAGATGGTGTCTCCATGGGGCGCACGGCAGCACTCCTGATGATCGGTCACGTCCGCGCTCACGGCCTGCCGGGAAAGTCCGTCCGATGCGGGGCGGACGGGCCTCGCCGAGAGGGAGGGTTGCCAAGACCCTATACAGCTGGCCCTCACCGATCCCGTCAACGACCCACGCTCGTCGGACGGCACTCCCGCGCCGAGCTGGAACCCACGGACCACCCCATCGCCGTGGAACAGCGGACGGACATCACCCGGGACCGGATGCGGGAGATCGCCGAAGCGGTGCTGCACCCCGGGGACGGCGGCCCTGCCTGAGCCGGGCGGCCACCTGTCCTACCGCGCCTGCTCCAGCCCCGACCTCAGCTGCACGAAGGCGAGTTCGGCCGCCCGCACCGCGTCCTCGTACACCTCGTCCGCGCTCTCCCCCGCGTCGATGCGCCGCCAGTTCTCCAGCGCCAGGATCCGCTGTACGGCGATGATCTGCCCCGCCGCCAGCCGTTCCCGTACGCCGTCACCCAGCGCGCGGGCGAGCGCCGCCTCCGAGCGGCCCTGGTATCCGTACAGGCGGGCCACCAGTGACGGTGTCCCGTACAGCATCCGGTGGAACGCCAGTACCTGCGGGTGATCGCAGAGCCCGGTCACCGGGTCGCGGCGCTCCAGGCCGTCCAGGAAGTGGCGGCGCAGGGCGTGCAGCGGCGATTCGTCCCGGCCCCGGGCCGCGACCACCCGGGCCGCCTCGTCCTCGTGGTCGGCGAACCGGTGCAGCGCCAGGTCCTCCTTGGCCGGGAAGTACCGGAACAGTGTCGGCTTGGAGATGTCGGCGGCGGCCGCCACCTCGGCCACCGAGACCTTGTCGAAGCCCCGCTCCAGGAACATGGCGATCGCGGCATCGGAGACCGCCTGGTACGTCAGCTGCTTCTTCCGCTCACGCAGGCTGATCGGCGCCTGCGCCGCCGTCCCGGATCCGGTCTTCTCTCCGCTCATGACCATGAAGGGTACGCCCTTGACCTCAACCGGACTTGACGTCCGAGAGTGGTCGCACGGGCACCGGACAGGCCGGCCACCCGGTGACGGAGAGGTGTGATCCGTATGCGTGTGGCGCTGGTCAGGGAGCTGGGCGGCCCGGAGGTACTGGTTCCGGCCGAGCTGCCCGACCCGATGCCCGGGCCCGGCGAGGTGGTGATCGACGTGAGCCACGTTGACACGCTCTTCGTGGAGACCCAGATCCGGTCGGGTGCGTTCAGCGACTACTTCCCGGTCCGGCCGCCGTACGTACCGGGCGGCGGGATCGCCGGGACGGTGCGCACGGTCGGCGAGGGCGTCGACGCGGGATGGGCCGACCGCCGGGTGATCGCCTCCGTCGGCTTCACCGGCGGGTATGCCGAGCAGGCGGCGGCCCCCGCCGACCACCTGGTGCCGGTACCGGACGAACTCGGGCTGCGCGAGGCCGCCGCCCTCACGCACGACGGGGTGACGGCCGCCGCACTGCTGGAGGCGACCGCCCCCGGACCCGGCGAACGCGTACTGGTCCTCGGCGCATCCGGCGGCATGGGGACCCTCCTCGTGCAGCTGACCCACGCGGCAGGCGCACACGTCGTCGCGGTGGCCCGCGGCGACCGGAAGACGGCGTTGGTACGGGAGTTGGGTGCCGACGACGTCATCGACGGCACGGACGCGGGGTGGCTGGGCCAGGCGCGTACGGCCCTGGAAACGGCGGGCGGCCCGGCCGATGTGGTCCTCGACGGGGTCGGCGGCGCCATGGGCGCGGCCGCCTTCACCCTGACCGCCGACGGCGGCCGCTTCTCCGCCCACGGAGCACCGACGGGCGGCTTCGCGCCGATCGACCCGCAGGAGGCCGCGCTGCGCGGCATCACGCTGCGCGGCATCGGGGACGTGCAGCTGACCGATGCGGAGTACGTACGCCTGGCCGGACACGCATTGGGTGAGGCGGCGGCCGGGCGGCTGCGACCGGTGATCGGGCACGTCTACCCGCTGGAACAGGCGGCCGCGGCGCACACGGCGATCGAGGAGCGCAGCCTGCTGGGCAAGGTGCTGCTGAGCACGCGGGAGCAGGAGTGACGGGTCGGGCCGGGGAACTGGGGCGCAAAGGCCGGCCGGCCCGGTCGGCGTGCTGTTCAGCGTGCGGCTGCGGTGACGACGGGTGGGCGCGCCTTCAGCCAGCGGGCATAGGCGGTGATCACCTCACCCACCGAGGGCTCGGACTCCAGCCCGAGCGGTAGGCGTGCCGCCCCAAGCGCCCGCTTGATCCGCCAGGCGACCCTGGGCAGTTGTAGCCGGTTCGGCTCGGCGCCCTGCTGCATCAGCGCCAGCGCACCCCGAATCACGTCGGTGTAGACGGACTGTGCCCTCTTGTACGCGAGCAGCACGTTCAGGTCCGTGTCCCAGCCTTTGACGCACTCCGGGCGCCGGCTCTCGACCGCTCTTCGCCAGAGCTCGCCGACCCGGTCCGCCTCCCTGGCCGAGTAACGCATCAGATGGAGGTGGGTGGCGAGGTCGTACAGCGGATCACCGATCATGGCGAGCTCCCAGTCGATGGCCCAAAGATCGCCCTCGCGGTCGACGATGAAGTTACGTCGGTGCAGATCACCGTGGATCAGCGAGAAAGAGCGCGGCGTCAGTGCCTCGGCCCGGACCTTGAGACGGTCCAACGCACCGTCCCGCACGCCGAGTTCTGCCAGGAGCCCGTGATACGCGACGCCATGCTCCAGGTACACGCGTTGCTCCGTGAAATTGATCAGTCGAGTCAGGAATCCGTGGGAGTCGCCGTCGCCGGGACGGTCCACGCCGTCACAGACCCTGCGCGCTCCGACATCGTCGATGCCGAGGGAGGTCAGCTCACCGAAGAGCTCGCCGAGCTGGGACCGGTGCTTCGGTGAGAGGGCCTTGCTCGGCAGCACGCCGGCCCCAAGAGTCCTCCCCTCGATGAACCGTTGCACACGTACGCCACGGTCGATCACCTCCGGGATCCGCGTCACACGTCCCTGCAGCTCCAGGAGCAGTTCCTCCTCCGAGGCGAAACATCTCCGGTCGAACCAGAGCAGCCCCGCGCGGGGCTCCCGGTACTTGGCGCGGCCCCCGTCGGGCAGCGGAACAGCGTAGGCCTCGTGGTGGTGCCCCTTGAGGGGACCTTCGATCGCCGGGTCGTCGAAAGGCCGCCCAAACGTGTCCGCCGCTCGGCGCTTGACCTCGGATTCCAGCGGAACTGCCATGTCTCGGTGCCTTCGGTGGTACAGGACTGAAGCTGTTGAAGGGAAACTACTGGTGCCATCGTCTTTGAGGCGTGTACGACTCGGACGACCCCGTGTCTTTACTCCACCCGACCGCACGCCGCCCGAACGCCCTTCACCGCCGCTGACCCCGCACACCCTTCACCGCCTCGACCAGAAGCTCCAGACGCTCGACGGTGACCCCGTCCTCGGCACCCAGTGCCTCCCACTTGCTGTGGTTCTTCGCATATCCGATGAAGGGAATTCCCAGCGTCCGGGCGGCTTCGAGGTCGGCCCGCGAATCCCCGATCATGAGTGCGTCGGCCGCCGCCGATCCGGTCGACTCCAGGGCCCGGCCCAGGCAGTGCGGATGCGGCTTGAGCAGTGCAGGATCGCGCATCCGACCATGCACATGCCGTCCGAAGCAGTCGACCATGCTGCGGCCGGCGAGATAGTGATTCACCGCGGTTGCGGAGTTGTTGGTCGTCACGGCCAAGACGTATCCCTCGTCGCGAAGGGTGTGTATCAGCACATCGGCGTCCGGAGTCGCTTTGGCGCTCTCCGTGGCCTTGACCTCCTCGGCCGTGAGCCGCCGCTCCAGGTGCCCGACCAGGTCGGAGTCCGCGTAGAGGCCGGCGACCGCCTGCAGCACGGCCAACGGGTCCCTCTCTCCGACCGGTTCGGACACGCTGGCCGGATCGCCCCCGCGCAGCCCCAGTTCGTCGGCCAGCGCCTCTGCGACCCGCTTCGCAGTGTGGCCGGAGAACAGATCGCAGACGGGCCCGTCGAAGTCGAAGAGCACACACTTGGCCGACGCGAAAAGGGCCGACAACGCCCTCGGGTGCGGGTTGGTCACAGCACTCCGTCCGTGGGGCAGCAGGCAAGTGGCGGGGGCTCGCACCCTCCATACTGCCCGCAGACTCCGGGAACGTCAGAGGAGTCGGGCCATCAATCGACATGACCACGACGACAATTGGGGCACTCCGTGTCAGGTGCCCAGGACCAGTTCGGTCGCAATCGTGTTCCACAGACTCTCGAACCACGCCGCGGACTGCGCCACGAACAGTTGATCGCGTACCCCGGCAGTGCTTTCGAAGCGGAAGAGCGTCGAGTCACTGCCCAGCACATCGAACAGCTCGATCGGTGAGCCCTTGATCAGCTCCTCACGCTTCTCCACCGTGTAGTACGCGAACAGCGCCTCCGTTCCGTTCAGCAAGTACAGCTTCACCGGCGGAGTGAACGGCAACGCCCTCATGGTCACTTCGACGTCCAGGTCGTGCGTGCTGCGCAGCGATTCAAGGTTGTGCTTGAGCACCTGACCCTGCGAGTTGCGCAGCGCCAGCCAGCGCTCGTGCACCGCCCCGTCGCCCTGCAGAGGTTCGGCCCGCCGGGGAAAGGCCAGGTCGAGGTCACGGGCGGGCAGCATCACCCGGACCTTCACCGAACTCGGAGAAAGCCTCCCCGCCCTGATCCGCTGCAACGACTCGGCCAGGGCGAGGGTGAGGGACTCGGCCGTCAGACAGAGCGCATCGATCCGTACGGCGTCGCCCTGGAACGCTCCCAGGATCCGGGGGCCGAGCCCCGCCGCCGTCTGCTGGGGGACCTCGACCTCGGCCGGGCTGGCGACCCGGGGCGGAGCCCCTCTGGTGACAGCCGTGAGCAGCCCGTCACCCTGCAGACGCTGCAGCGCCAGCCGGACCACTCCGCGCTCGACCCCGAACTCCTCGGCCAGCACGGCCTGTGTCGGCAGGTGATCGCCGGACTTCAGGTCTCCGGTACGGATGCGCGCCCGAAGCGCCTCCGCCACCTCATCAGGTGTGGGCCTACGGTTGCCGTTCATCGCTGTGCGCTCAGGGGTCACAACGGAACGCTACAACTTCCCGCCATCAAGCGGGAGTTGTTTACGAGATGGCACCAACTGGGAACAACTTAGGCAGTTGGTCGCAACCTCTCCGAGTTCGACCCTGCACATCCCCGCTCGCCCGTCCACCGTCGTACGGGTGCTGCTCGCGCATCGGCTGATTCCCCGAGCTTCTCCGCTCCCCACCTCCCGAGGAGGGACCGCCATGCCCTGGATCACCCTTTTCCTAGAGCAACTGCTGCAATGGAAACTCGGCTTCATGGGTGGCGTGAGCGCCTCCCTCATGGCAGCCGGGATCAAGCTGGGCAACACAAAGTGCCTGATCGTGGGCTGCGTGATACTCGCGCTGCTCGTCGGCTCCGCACACGGCTCCCCTGCGACACCGTCGACTCGTCAGAAGCCGGCACGCGTTGCCAGTTTGTCCCAGTTCGAGTCAGAAAACGCCTGAAACGTGCGCACAACGCCGGCCTGATCGGATGCGGAGCCGGCCGAGGCGCCGATACGGAGCAGGGCGGCCCCCGCACCATTGATCCCGTTCAGCAGCTCATCGGCGATCCGCTTGTACTGATGCGCGCTGTTGCCGCCCGGCACACGCCTCAGAAAACATCCGGGCACCACGCCCGCCGCCCCGCCCGGAACACCCCGTCCGCCACCGCCGCAGCGCCCGGTACGAGCTCCTCGATCCGGCCCAGCGCAGCCAGCCGCAGCGCCGATTCGTCGCCGAGGTAGAGCGTCCCCAGCTCCCGTACGTCCAGCGCCAGATCCGCGCTCCGCGTCGTCGGTGCGCACGTGGCGCCGGCTGGGGAGGTGTCCAGGCGGAAGCGGCCGCCGGCGAGGCCCGCCGGGTCGTGGATGTCCAGGGTCAGGGAGGCCGGGGCCGCGTAGGTGCGGGCTTCCAGGGCTCGTACGACGTCCAGGACGCGCACCCACATCCAGTCCGCCTGCGTCACGATGCGGGCCGCACGGGGGTCCGGGAGGAGAAGGGGGAGCAGGTCGTCGGGGGCGCGGTGGCCGGAGCGGACCGTGGTGATCCAGTCGATCGAGCAGACGAAGTGCCACAGCGCCCGTTCCGCCGCCGGGGTCTCGGCGATCAGGCCGAGTACGGACGCCCGGTTCAGCGGCTGCTTCGCGTCGCCCCAGTTGTCGTCGGCGCGGTAGACGAGCAGGCCGTCGACCTCGCCGTCCGCGTTGCGGTACACCGCATGGAACGGTTCGGTCCAGGAGCCCGGTACGGGCACGTCCTCGCCGGTGTTCAGCTGCCACCAGCGGTCGCCACGGCTGACCACGCCGTGCTGCCGGGCGCGCAGCCGGTCGTGCAGGGCGGGGCCTGTCTTGCGTACGTCCGCCGCGTCGACCAGGTCGATACGGCCGCCGTCCGTCGCGGACGGGCCCGACCAGCGCGGGTCCAGGCCGGCCCGGGGGATGTCGATCTCCCACTCGGTGGTCCAGGCGGCCGGGCCGAACCCGTACCGCCCGTAGATCGGGTACTCGGCGGCGATCAGCGTGGCGACCACGTCGCCGCGCTCCTTCGCCGCTGCCAGGTCCGTGGCCATCATCCGGCTGAGCAGTCCGCGTCGGCGGTGCGTGGGCGACACCGTGACGTTGGTGACCGCGTCGGACGGCACCGTGGCACCGCCGACGACCGTCAGCTCCTGCGCGAACGACCGGAACGACGCCACACACCGCCCGTCGTCGAACACCCCTTGGGTCCGGTCCAGATCCATGTGCGGGAGGCGGCTCGCGGCCTCCCCCTCCGTCACCGTCGGCGGGCGCAGAAAGCCCGTGTTCACGGCGCGCAGCCAGCCGGGGAACTCGGATGCGGTGACGGTACGGACCTCAGGACTCATGTGCCCCACGCTAGGCATACGGTCCGGAGGATGTCGCCCGGTTTTAGGGCGGGAACGAGGGGCCCGGACCGGACTTCACCGGTCCGGTCAGAATGCCGCCCTGATCTCGCCCACCTCCGCGCTGCCGCCCAGCAGGGGCGCCCGTCCGATCCGGTCCACCACCGGGGCGTCGACGCCGAGCAGCTCCAGCGCCCTGGCCAGCACCGGGCCGAGCGCCCGGCCCCCGCCGTCGGTGATCTTGAACGCCAGCGCCCGGCCGTCCGGCAGCGCCACCGCCTGGACCGCCTCCGCACCCATCTTGGAGAGCGTGCCCGGGACCTCGCGCATCAGCCAGGTGTCGGGCCGCCGGGTGCCCGCGACGTACTCGGGGTGGGCGCGCATCGCGTCCGCCACCCGGCGCTCCACGGAGCCCTCCTCCGCCCGCACGAACGAGCGGAACGCCCGCGCCAGACCCACCAGGCTGATCGCCATCAGCGGCGCCCCGCAGCCGTCCGTGCCGACCGCCGCGACCGGTTCGCCCGCCGCCTCCTCGACCACCTGGTGGACCAGCTGCTGGAGCGGGTGCGCCGGGTCCAGATAGGTCGCCCGGTCCCAGCCGTTGCGTACGCACACCGCGAGCATGGCGGCGTGCTTGCCGGAGCAGTTCATGGTGATCCGCTCACGGACCTGGCTGGCAGCGAGATACGTCTCCGCCTCCGCCGGGTCCAGCGGCAGATCGGGCGGGGTCTGCAGATCCTCGGGCGTCAGTCCGTGCTCGGCGAGCATCTTGTGCACGAGATCGAGGTGGAACCCCTCGCCCGAGTGGCTCGCGGCGGCCAGCGCCAGCCGCTCCCCGGAGAGGTCGAGCCCGGCCCGCAGCACGGCGGCGGCCTGCATCGGCTTGTTGGAGGAGCGGGGGAAGACCGGCGCGTCCGGGTCCCCGAGGGTCCGCTCCACACTGCCGTCCGCTGCCAGCACGACCAGGGAGCCCCGGTGATGGCCCTCCACGAAGCCGGACCGTACGACCTCGGCCAGAACAGGAAGGGCGGGGGGAGCGGGCAGCGCGGGGGACGCCGGGGATATGAGAGGTGTGGAGGTCATGGGAGCGGCCTTCCGGGCGGGGCGATGACCGGCCCCGCCCCGAAGGATCGCTTCAGGCGAGAAGGTCGTCTACTTGTGCTTCCCCGTCACGGTACCTGCGGGCGATCTCGGCGCTGCAATCGTCAGCGGTACGTTGCAGCTGGTGACGGCGGCGGGAAACCTGCTGCTCGTAGCGGACGAGCCGCCCCATCGCGGTGTGCAGCTCCTGGTCCGTACGGGCATCGAGGTCGGAGAGCTCGACCTCGGCGAGCGTCTCGGCCGCCAGCCGGCGGAACTCGTCGCTGCGCGGTGTGGTGAGCGTGACATGCCGGGCGGAGGAGCGGTGCTGGGACGGGGTGTCGGCGAGGATCTCGGAGAGCCGGTCCACGACCGGGGCCTCGGGGTCCCGGCGGCGGGCCAGCTCGGCCCCCAGGATGTCGATGCGGCCCTGGACCAGACGGCGTACGTAGCTGAGGTCGGCCTCGTCGCGCTGCGAGTCACGGCGCAGGTTGCGCAGCTCCGGCAGCCGCAGGGCGCCGAGCTCGGGCGGTGACTGCCCCGGCACACCGTCGCCGATGCCCGGACCGGTCCGCTGCACGGGTGGCCGCATGGCGCCGGCGCTGGTATCGGTACTGGTGGTGGCACGCGTGACCGGTACGGCACCGGCTGGGTGCCCGGCTCCATATGTACTCATGCTTTGTCCATCCCCTCGACCGGTGCGTCGGCACACCGCCTCCGTGCATCGTGCCATTCCGCACGGCCCCTACGCAGGTGCTCTGTACCCGTTCAGCCCAAGATAGGTTGGTCTGTATGCGTGCAGTGATACAGAGGGTGTACGGCGCGAGCGTCACGGTCGTCGACGGCGCGGGCGACGGAAGCGGCCCCGCGGTGGTGGGCGAAATCGTCGGCGAGGGGCTGTGTGTGCTGGTCGGAGTCACCCATGGGGACACCGTGGAGAAGGCGGCGCAGCTTGCCCGCAAGCTCTGGTCGGTCCGCATTCTGGAGGGCGAGAAGTCCTGCTCCGACGTGAATGCGCCGCTTTTGGTGATTTCGCAGTTCACTCTCTACGGGGACGCCCGGAAGGGCCGCAGGCCCACCTGGAACGCCGCGGCACCCGGCGAGATCGCCGAACCGCTGGTCGACGAGGTGGTGGCGCAGCTGCGGGCGCTGGGGGCACATGTGGAGACGGGCCGGTTCGGAGCGGACATGCGGGTCACGCTCACGAACCATGGCCCGTTCACCGTCCTGGTCGAGGTCTGAGCGGGGTCCGCCGGGAGCCGGACGGGTGCGCGCAGAATTCAGGCCAAGATCTACGGCTCGACGACCGTCTCCTGGGCCGCCGCCGTGTCCCCGGCGAGCAGTTCCGCGTCCACCGCCACGTTCCGCTTGACCAGCGCCAGCGCGATCGGGCCCAGCTCGTGGTGGCGGGCGGACGTGGTGATGAAGCCCAGCTGGCGGCCGTCCGCCCCGTCCGCGGCGAGCCGCACCGGCGTCCCGTGCCCGGGCAGCAGCACATCGCTGCCGTCCAGGTGCAGGAAGACCAGTCGACGCGGCGGCTTCCCCAGGTTCTGCACCCGGGCCACGGTCTCCTGGCCGCGGTAGCAGCCCTTCTGGAGGTGGACGGCGGTGCCGATCCAGCCCAGCTCGTGCGGAATGGTGCGGTGGTCGGTCTCGAAGCCGAGCCGGGGGCGGTGTGCCTCGATGCGCAGCGCCTCGTACGCCAGGATGCCGGCCACCGGGCCGTGCTCGGCGGCGTACTGCTCCAGGTCGGCGCGGGGCAGGAACAGGTCGCGGCCGTGCGGCGCCTCCCGCACGACGACGCCTGCCGGTACCTCTTCGATGGAGCCGGCCGGCAGGTGCACGACGGCGAAGTCCTCGGTGCGGTCGGCGACTTCGACCTGGTAGAAGAACTTCATCGACTCCAGATAGGCGACCAGTTCGCCCTGGGTGTCCGGTTCGACGTGCGCCCACACCGTCTCGCCGTCGTCGACGAGATAGAGGGCGTGCTCGATGTGTCCGTTCGAGCTGAGGATCAGCGCCTCGGTGGCCTGTCCGGGAGCGAGTTCGCTGACGTGCTGGGTGAGCAGCAGGTGCAGCCAGGCCAGCCGGTCGCTTCCGGTGACGGTGACGACGCCGCGGTGCGAGAGGTCGACGAGGCCGGCGCCGTCGGCCAGGGCGCGCTGCTCGCGGAACAGGTCGCCGTAGTGCGCGGCGACGCCTTCGTCGCGACCTTCGGCGGGAACGGCGCCGGGCAGGGACAGCAGAGGGCTCTTCATGCGACCAGCGTACGACTCGATTTACTGCCCGGAACCAGGAGCACGCGCCGGTCCGGCCGCCGCCTTCGCCGTGCAGTCGGCACAGCGGCCGAAGATCGCGAAGTGCTTCATGTCGGTCTCGAAGCCGAAAGTGTCCCGTAGCTTCGTGGTGAACTCGGCGACGACGTCGACATCGCCCTCGATGACATTCGTACAGTCCCGGCAGACCAGATGGATGTGGTGGTGGCGGTCGGCCAGGTGGTACGTCGGTGCCCCGTGCCCCAGATGGGCGTGGCTGACCAGCCTCAGCTCCTCCAGGAGCTCCAGGGTCCGGTAGACGGTGGAGATGTTCACGCCGGACGCCGTCCGACGGACCTCGCAGAGGATGTCGTCCGGCGTCGCGTGTTCCAGCCTGTCGACCGCTTCCAGGACAAGCTGCCGCTGCGGCGTCAGCCGGTAGCCGCGCTGCCGAAGGTCGCTCTTCCAGTCGGTGCTCACCACAGGCCCAGTGTAGGACCGGATGAGCACCTGCCCGCAGGCCGCGCGACTACTTGGTCATCCGATTGCGGGTGGTGCGTCTACTTGAAGAACGCGATGCCGTCGTCCGGCAGGTCGCCGAGGCCCTTGGCCATCGCCTCGACCTCTTCGGGGGTGACGACCTTCTTCAGGTGCGCCGACATGTACGGGCGCAGCTCCACCTCGGGGGTGGCCTTCTCGCCGACCCACATCAGGTCGCTCTTCACGTAGCCGTAGAGCCGCTTGCCACCGTTGTACGGGCCGGAGGCCGCAGTCCGGGCCACCGCGTCGGTGACCAGGTCGATCTGCGGCTTCTGGTGGGCGAGCTCGCCGTACCAGATCTCGATGACGCCCTGGTCG
The DNA here is from genome assembly GCF_040608395.1 of Streptomyces sp. NPDC005181. NCBI lineage: Bacteria > Bacillati > Actinomycetota > Actinomycetes > Kitasatosporales > Streptomycetaceae > Streptomyces > Streptomyces sp. NPDC005181. Next base: position 62,681 of record NZ_JBEXID010000002.1, on the reverse strand, counting down.
CGGACCATGACGACCTCGACCTTGCGGTCCTTGTCGATGCGCCAGTAGCCGGACTCGGACTCCAGCGGCCTGAGCTTGTTGCCCTCGGCGTCGAGCACCCAGGAGTGCGAGACGTATTCCAGGAAGTCCCGGCCGTCGTGGCTGAAGGAGACTTCCTGGCCGAAGTTGCACTTCTCGGCGCCGGGGAAGTCGGACACGCCCGCGCCCGTCCAGTTGCCCAGCAGGAAGGCAAGCGGGACGAGGTCCGGGTGGAGGTCGGACGGAATCTCGATCATGAGCGGCTCAGACGATCTGTGAGGGGGTGGTGAGCGGTGCGGACGCGGGTCAGCGCTGGCCCTGGTACAGCTTCTTCACGGTCAGGCCGGCGAAGGCGAGAACACCGACGCAGACCAGGACCAGCAGGGTGGAGAAGAATGCCTCAAGCACGGGAGCTCCTCGGACGAGCGGTATGGCGGCAGTACAGGGCCGGGCCCCAGCCTAATGGGTAGGGGCCCGGCGCGATGGTCCGGGGCGTGCCGAGGGGGAGGGGACTCCCTCGGCGTGCGGATCAGCCCAGCAGCTGGTTCTGCAGGATCAGCGTCTGGCGGAACGGGATCTGCTCGGCGGTCTTCTTGCCCTGCTGCGAGTGGATGACCAGGGCGAGCGTGTCACCGGCCTGGATGTAGGCCTCGTGGATCCGCCCCTTCCCGGTCTTCGTCTCGCCGAACGCGTAGACCGCGGTCTCCGGCACCTTGCCGCCGGCGTTCCAGCTCTCGTCCATCTGCAGTTCCGTCGGCCAGTCGAGCGGTATGCCCGCGGTGCTGCTCACATAGGTGTCGTCCCGGAGACCCTGGGCGAACGCCGTCGAGTTGAACTGGAGCAGATAGACCCTGGACCTGGTGCCGTCCGGCATGGTCCAGCCGCGCGCCGCGATGTGGCGCAGGGCCGAGTCGTCGAGCAACTGGGTGAGCTCACCGCGCTTGTCCTTGCGGAACTCGCCGACGAACTGCGCCGTGCTCACCCAGCCGCCCGTCAGCTTCTTGTCCACGGTTGCTCCGGCCGGGGCGGGGATCAGCAGCTTCCGCAGGTCGGCGTGGTGAATCTCGGCGACATTGCTCTCGTTGAACGGGCGCGGCGAACCGGCCGGCAGGGCGGGCAGGCTGAGCTCCGGGTAGTCCCAGCGCCCGTCGTCCTCGGTGGCCAGACCCGGTACGTCGGTGCGTTCCATCGAGGTGATGCCGAGAGCCGTACCGGTGCCGAGACCCCCGAGCACCAGCACGGCGGCGGTCCAGCGGGCGACGGCCCGCAGGGCGCGCCGGGACGACTTCGGAGCCGGTACGGGCTCCGCCACCGGAAGTGCCTGCTCGGGGGCCGTCAGTGGCCCGGCGACCGCTGAGGGCTCCGTGGCCGGTCCGTCCGTGGCCCGGATGGGCTCGGCGGCCGCTACAGGCTCCGCTCCCGTCGGCGGAAGCTGCTGCTCCGGGACAGCGGGCTCCTCGGTCGCGGCGGTCGGTGCCACCGTCTGCTCGGTCATACGTACTCCCCCGGGGACTCGATGTGGTCGAGCTGGTCCTTCACGAGATCGGCGACGTCGGACGCGCTGAACGGCTTGGTGCCGTACGCCTCGATGGTGACGAACAGCTCCCCGTCGTAGGCGACGCAGGACAGGCCGTCGAGCTTCACCTTGGTCCGCGCGGAATCCCGGACGCACCTGGCCTTCTTGTGGCCGTCGATCTTCGGCCCCTTGCGGAGGCCGACGTAGGTGTCCATCAGCTCCGTCTGGAAGCCGTACAGGTCATGGACAGCCTTCTTGTCCTTCATCTTCACGATCTGGGTCTCGACCGTCAGATCGTTGTCGTCCGATGTGTACGAGCGCTGCGCGATGCCCTGAAGATGGAGCCGGTCGATGCGCTGGTCCCGTTCGCGGCGCTGCCTGCCCGCGATCCCCCGGCCGCTCTCCTTCATCTGGGCCGTGGCCTTCTTGCCGCTGATCTCGTCGTCGTTTCCGTACTCCCCCATGTCCGGGCCGAGACGGTAGTTCTCCGGGACCGGCAGCAGCAGCTTGCTGAGCTCGGTATCGGCCCTGCCCCGGCCGACGTCCCCGGCGGGGTCCTTGGCGGGCTTGTGCGCTCCCTCGCCCCAGACCTTGGTGGTGACCGTGCGATCGGCGCTGTCCACGGTGACCTTGGTGTAGGCAGCCGCACCGCCGACGGCGCCGAGGACCAGGACCGCGGGGAGCACGGCGAGCACCACGCGCCGGGTCCGGCCCTTCGGGGCGGAGGGGGCCGGCTCGGCGGACGGGGCGCTGTCGGGTGTCATGTCGTCGTCGTTCACAGCCGCTCCAGCTGTCGCTCGGCCAGGGTCCGGATGTCCTTCTTGCTGATCGGCACGGTGTCGAAGATGTTGATGTCGAGCATGACGTCGCCGCGCTGGGCAATGGCCCGAGCGTGGTGGACAGACAGGTAGCTCGGCTTGTTCACTGCCTTGTACACGAAGTAGCGGCCGTTGCCGCTGCCCTTGATCGGATCGCCCTCGTTGCCTGCGCCTTCCTTGGCGTAGGGCATGTAGTCCAGCTGGCCGTTCGCATGGTCGGGCGCCCCGAGCCATGCGCCGGAGCGGAACTGCACGAGGCGGATGCTCACATCGCGGTACTGCCCCTGCGACCAGTTGACGGCCGCGATCCGGCGGACGTCGGCCTCCGCGAGCGTTTCGAACATGTAGTCCTCGCTCTTGAACTCCCGCGCGTACGCGTCAAGGGACCTCCACCCGTTCTCCTGCAGCGGGAAGACGGGGCGGCGCGCCCCCGAGGGCTTGTTGACGAGCAGCTCACGCAGATCGCCGTCCGTCTTCCGCCGCCGGTCCTGCGACACGGGCAGCGGGTCCGGGGCCTTGTCCGCAGGCAGCGCCTTCGCCGGGTAGGCAAGGTTCGGCTGCGACAGGGCGGGCAACGGGGTCGGGGCGCGGTCGGCCTGCACGCCATAACCGACGGCGGTGCCGCCGGCGATCCCGAGCACCGCGGCGGCGGCGATCAGCACAGTGGTGCGACCACGCGGCCGCGGCTTGCCCGGCGTCGCCGGCGCACCGGACTCGGCCACCGGAGCGGGCGCGGGCTCGACGACCGGCTCGGTCACCGCCACCGGCACGGGCGCGGGCTCCACGACCGGCTCGGTCGCGGGCGCGACCACCGGCGCGGGCGCGGACGGCTCCACGGCCTGAACCTGCGCCTCGACCTGCACGGGTGGCTCGGCCGGCCCGTCAGGAATGGTGTCTTTCGGTTCCAAGAGGGTCCCCCCACGAGACCTGAGGCGCAGATTCCGTTACCTGCGCACACACCTGACCCCTGGTAAGGGGGTGGGGTTGTACCTCGGACGATTACAGTTCGGCATATGCAGAAGAAGCTCGTGATCAAGGTGACCGCAGGTGCCGACTCCCCCGAGCGCTGCTCACAGGCGTTCACGGTGGCGGCGGTCGCCGTCGCCAGCGGTGTGGAGGTCTCGCTCTGGCTGACCGGCGAATCCGCCTGGTTCTCCCTGCCGGGCCGCGCCGCCGAGTTCGAACTGCCGCACGCCGCACCGCTGCCGGATCTGATCGAGTCGATTCAGGCGGGTGGTCTGATCACCCTCTGCACACAGTGCGCCGCGCGTCGCGACATCACCGAAAACGATGTCCTCGAAGGCGTACGGATCGCAGGCGCCCAGGTCTTCGTCAGCGAGATCATGGCCGACGGCGTCCAGGCCCTCGTCTACTGAAGCCGCCGTTCACTCAGGCAGCGGGGCAGCCGCCTGCGGAAGCCGCCGTCTACTGAGGGCGCTTCTTGCCGTCGAGCTCGTCCCACCACTCGTCCGACTTCGGGTCGCCGGACGGATCGTCCCACCAGCGGTCGTCCGGCCCCCGCCGGTTGGCGACCATCGCCGCGACGGGCGGGATGACCATGGCGACCACGCACATTCCTATGGCGACCGGCATCGACCAGAGTCGCACGACGGCCCAGGCGGACACGAACAGGACGATGCATCCGCCCATCAGCAGGAAATAGCCACGACGGCGCCGGGCGTACATGACTCAAGCGTAGGCCCCGGTCGGCGCGTGCGAACGGCGCGAAGGGCCGTACCCCGGTTCAGTAGGCGTCCAACCCCCTGGGGTACGGCCCTCCGGCCGATCTGTGCCGCGAATCAGACGGCGATGGCCACCTCGGAGAGGCCACCGGTCTGCGCGACGACTGTGCGGTCGGCGCTGCCGCCCGGGACGAGGGCGCGCAGCGTCCAGGTGCCCTCGGCCGCGTAGAAGCGGAACTGTCCGGTCGCCGAGGTCGGGACCTCCGCGGTGAACTCGCCGGTCGAGTCCAGAAGACGGACGTAACCGGTGACGGGCTCGCCGTCGCGGGTCACGCTGCCCTGGATGGTGGTCTCACCGGGCTTGATGGTCGAAGCGTCGGGGCCGCCGGCCTTTGCTCCACACATGGTGTTCTGTCCTTCTGGTCGAGGGTCGTGCTGGTCCAGGCGTACGGAGTTACTTGTTGGCGCCGAGCTCGATCGGCACACCCACGAGGGAGCCGTACTCGGTCCACGAGCCGTCGTAGTTCTTGACGTTCTCGACACCGAGCAGCTGGTGCAGCACGAACCACGTGAGCGCGGAACGCTCACCGATGCGGCAATACGCGATGGTGTCCTTCGCCAGGTCGACCTGCTCGGCCTCGTAGAGCGCCTTGAGCGCTTCGTCCGACTTGAACGTGCCGTCGTCGTTGGCGTTCTTCGACCACGGGATGTTGCGGGCGCTCGGCACGTGGCCGGGGCGCTGCGACTGCTCCTGCGGGAGGTGCGCCGGGGCGAGCAGCTTGCCGCTGAACTCGTCGGGCGAACGCACGTCGACCAGGTTCTGGTTGCCGATCGCGGCCACGATTTCGTCGCGGTAGGCGCGGATCGACTCGTCCTGGGCCTTGGCCTTGTACTCGGTGGCCGGGCGGGACGGGATCTGGTCGCCGTCGACCAGGTCGCGGGAGTCGAGCTCCCACTTCTTGCGGCCGCCGTCGAGCAGGCGGACGTCCTGGTGACCGTAGAGCTTGAAGTACCAGAACGCGTAGGACGCGAACCAGTTGTTGTTGCCGCCGTAGAGGACGACCGTGGTGTCGTTCCCGATGCCCTTCTCGGACAGCAGCTTCTCGAAGCCGGCCTGGTCGATGAAGTCGCGGCGGACCGGGTCCTGGAGGTCCTTGGTCCAGTCGATCCGGATCGCGTTCTTGATGTGGTTCTTCTCGTACGCCGAGGTGTCCTCGTCGACCTCGACGAGGGCGATCTTCGGGTCGTCGATGTGGGCCTCGACCCAGTCGGCGTCTACCAGGACGTCACTGCGGCTCATTATGTTCTCCTCCGGGGCAGTCTGCGGCGAGATGGTGCGTGATGCGAGATGTACGGGGCGCAATATTTGCGCATACACACATGCAGAGGGGTGGGCCCTGACAGCGGTCGAAAGGCCGGGAATGCGGGGTGCGACGATCCCGCTCAGATGGTGCGACAGAGCATGGCGGCGATGCGGCACAGGTCTACTGCCCGCCGCTTCGTGAGATCCGCCTGTCGCTTCATGTGTCCGATCGTAGGGACGTACGGGCGGGCATGTCACCGTTGTGTCGCATATTGAGACACGATCGTCCACAATGCGGGACGAGGGCAAGCCTGCCGCGCCGGACGGGCCGGGCCGGGGTCGATCGGGCCCCCCGGTCATCTACGGGTCGGACGTGTCCGTCTCATTATGTGGCGCAGCGCCTGTCGGAGCTCCTACCCAGCCGCGGCACGCCTTACGTATCGGACTGCCTATCCGCCGAGCGGGATGTCCGACCCGGTCACGGAGATCTCCAGGCCGTTCTCGGTCGGCTCGATCCTCTGCAGCTTGAGGCCGTTCGGCAGGGCACCGGTCTCCCGCTCGAAGTCGGTCTTCCTGCGCACCAGGCCTTCGAGGCCGGGGATGCCTTCACCCGGCACCTTGTCCGCGTGCACCCGGATGGTGTGGCCGTCGACCAGGGAGACGGTGGAGGTCACGCTGCGTGTGAGCGTGCGGCCGAGGATCTCGACGGCGCCGGTCACCTTCACCTTGCCGTTGCCGCCGTACTCGACGACGACGCCGTCGTCGGCCGCGTGCGTCAGGTCCTCGTACGAGATGGTCGCCGTGCCCGTGGCCCGGGCGGCGGTGGCGCTGGAGAAGCCGTCGGCCAGCGTGACGTCGTGGAGTTCGGCCTTCATTTCGCTGATCCGGATCCTGCGGCCGCCGGCGTCGGTCTCGATGCCGGTGAGCTCGATGTCGACCTCGTCGAGCGCGGATCCGGCGACCTGCGTCAGGAACGGGAAGCCCTTGATGGAGATGTCCGTCGAGTCGACCGTGGAGCCGGTGATCTCGACTCTGCCCTCGGCCTCCGACTCGGCGAAGTACACCGCCGCCCGGTCGACGGCGATGAAGATGCCGCCCAGAACCACCACTATGACCAGCAGTATTCGCAGTGCGCGCATGCCCGTTCCTCCCCCACCCTGCATCCGATCCGGCCGGACCCCCCTGGTGTCCGTGAGCCTGCTGCGGCTGCACGGCGCACCCGGGGTGATCGACGAACCGGGGACCCTCCCCGGTTCCCGGGCCGATGCACGTATCGGCCCGGGACGGGCCGGGGCGTGCCGGGTCAGGAGAGGGCGCGGCCGATCAGATAGACGGCAGGCGCCGCTGCGGTCAGCGGGAGCGCCACACCGGCGGTCAGGTGCACAAAACGTGACGGGTAGTCGTAGCTGGCCACCCGCAGTCCGATCAGTGCACAGCCGCCGGCTGCGAGCCCGAGGAGGGCACCCTTCGCGCCGAGGTCGGTGAGCCCGCCCGCCGCGACACCGGCGCCGGCGGCGGCGAGCAGCGCCACCACGACCGAGACCGGTCCGGGCAGCGGCAGCGCGCGGGCGAGCACGGCGACCGCGACGGTCACGCCGCCCACTGTCACCGCGTCCGGCACCGCCGCAAGATGTCCGGCGGCGAGGATCGCCAGGGCCGCCGAGGCGACGGTGGCCATCAGCCCGTACATCCGCTCGTCGGCGCCCGCGTGGCTGCGGAGCTGGAGGACGACGGTGAGCAGCACCCAGATGCCGAGGGTGCCGAGGATCGCCGCCGGGGCGTTCTCCCGCCCTGCGGCGAGCAGCACGACATCGGCGACGAACCCACCGGCGAAGGCGAGTGCGATGCCCTGCCGGGCCGGCCACATGCCGTTCAGCCGGAACCAGCCCGCCGCGGTCACGGCCTGGAGCAGCACCAGCGGCACGAACAGGGCGTACTGACCGATCGCGGCACCGAGGGCGAGCAGCAGCCCGAGCCCCGCGGTGATCGCGGCCGGCTGCATGCCCGGCGCGATGATCGGCGAACGGCCCTCGGCGCGGGCGCGCTGGGCGTCGGTGATGCGGCTGTTGCCCAGGGTGGTGGGCGCGCTGTAACCGGAGGTGTCGGGCCCGGCCGCGATGTCCGCTGCGGCATCGGCCGGGGCCGCCTCGGCGACCGCGACGGCCGGGGCCTCGGGTGGCAGCGGATACGAGCCCGGGGCGCCCTGTGGAGCCGGCTGCTCACCGGCCGCGGCGACCGGCTGCTGCGGCTGTGCCGGCTGGACCGGGTACGGCTGCTCGTACTGCTGCTGGGCATACGGCTGTTCGTACTGCTGCTGGGCATACGGCTGCTCGTACTGCTGGTTGTACTGCGGCTGCTGGTACTGCGGCTGGTGCTGCCCGGGCTGGACGGTCGGCTGGTACTGGGTGTCCCAGGTCTGGCCCTCCCACGTCTGCGTGGCACCGGGGTCCTGGAACGCCTGGTTGTCCGGGTCGTACGGGGCGTGCTGCCCGTACGGCTGCTCGCCGTACGGGGGCTGCGGCTCCTGCCCCTGTCCGTACGCGTACCCGTACCCCGCCCCGGACTCCTGTCCGTACGGATGCTGCTGATCGCTGCTGCTCATGTTCTGCGGTTCACCCTCCTGCGAACGGCGGGAGCACCTCGACCGTGCCGCCCTCGGCAAGGCGTACGGTCTCATGGCTGCGGGTCCCGACGGGGTCACCGTCGATCAGGAACGAGCACCGTCGCAGCACTCGGGTGAGCTCACCGGGGTGCCGCTCACGCACCGCGTCGAGTGCCTCGGCGAGCGTCGCAGCCGCGTACGGCTCCTCCGCGGTTCCGGCGGCCGCCTTGGCGGCGGCCCAGTAGCGGATCGTTCCCGCTGGCATGGCGGCGCTCCCTTCGTCTCGCGTCAGTTGTCCATGATGAATCACGCCGCGACCGACCAGTCCGCGATGCGGGTGAGCAAGCTCTCGTCCGCTGCGTTCTCGGCGTGCCCCATGCCCCGCTCCAGCCACAGCTCGGCGCCGCCCTGCGCTGCGTCCGCCAGCATTCTCGGGTGGTCGACCGGGAAGTACGGGTCCTTGTCGCCGTGCACGATCAGCAGCGGGGCCGGGGCGATGAGCGGGACCGAATCGACCGGGGAGAGCGGCACGGGGTTCCATCCGTTGCGGTCGATCCGGGTGCGGAAGCCGTACCGGCCGACCAGTCGGCCGGTGGGCCGGGTCACCACCCAGTGCAGGCGTCGCATCGGAGCCGTACCCCGGTAGTACCAGCGGGCGGGGGCACTCACAGCAACCACTGCATCCGCGTGCGCTTCTGTGCGCCCCCCGTGCGCGGGAACCGTACGGGGGAGCTGTTCCGTGGCCGTAGTCGTGCCGGGTGCCGTATACAGCGCGCCGTGCCGAAGCACCACAGAACCCCCCATCGAGAACCCGACCGTAACCACCCGGCGGTGTCCGAGGGAGCGCGCCCAGGCCACCGCGGCGGCCAGGTCCAGCACCTCGCGGTCACCCACCGTCGACCGCCCGCCGGACCCCCCGTGGCCCCGGAAGGAGAACGTGATCACGGCCGCACGCTGGGAAAACACCTGTGCCGCGCGCCGCACGGCAGGCCGGTCCGCCGATCCGGTGAAACCGTGCGCGACCACGATCGCCGTATCGGCGGCGGCCGGGCCGGCGGCGGGCCCGGCACCGGCCGTACACGGGTCGTACACCGCCTCGATCGACAGCCCGTCATCCGTCCGCAATGTCGTTCGCCGGGCTCCCGGCGTGATCGAGCAAACAGAAGAACTCCGAAACGAACCCTCGGACACAGAACTCATGTGGGTTATTCTGCTGGGAAGAGGATCCGGGCAATGCAGCCCCCGGGTCCTTTTGTGCTTTCCGCGCGTTGTTACGACGACGTTTCGACAAGCTCAGCGGTCCCAGGACGTGGGACCGCGCCGTAAAACCCGTATGACAGATGTCGTACGGCCACACCGAACCGTACGAAGAAGTGCCGCATACTCCCCCGGGCCCCGCCCGGGAGTGCCCCTCTCGCAGGGAACGAGGAGGACCGACGTAATGGGCGAGCAAGGCGAGCAAACCGTGCACGATCATCGACCGACGACCCAGGCAGGTGGGCGGCGATGAGTTCACTGCTGCTTCTGACGAATGCCCTCCAGCCGTCGACGGAGGTGCTTCCCGCCCTCGGTCTGTTGCTGCACAGCGTGCGGGTGGCCCCCGCCGAAGGACCCGCTCTCGTCGACACCCCCGGTGCCGACGTCATCCTGGTGGACGGCCGCCGCGACCTGCCTCAGGTGCGGTCGCTGTGCCAGCTGCTGCGGTCCACCGGACCGGGCTGTCCGCTGATCCTCGTCGTGACGGAGGGCGGTCTCGCGGCCGTCACCGCCGACTGGGGCATCGACGACGTACTGCTGGACACGGCGGGACCGGCCGAGGTCGAGGCCCGGCTGCGGCTCGCCACCGGCCGGCAGCAGATCACCTCCGACGACTCCCCGATGGAGATCCGCAACGGCGACCTGTCGGTCGACGAGGCGACGTACAGCGCGAAGCTGAAGGGCCGGGTCCTCGACCTGACCTTCAAGGAATTCGAACTGCTCAAGTACCTCGCCCAGCACCCGGGCCGGGTCTTCACCCGCGCCCAGCTGCTCCAGGAGGTCTGGGGCTACGACTACTTCGGCGGTACGCGGACGGTCGACGTCCACGTCCGGCGGCTACGCGCCAAGCTCGGCCCCGAGCACGAGTCGCTGATCGGCACGGTCCGCAACGTCGGCTACCGCTTCGTCGCACCGGAGAAGGTGGAGCGCGCGTCCGAGGAGGCCAAGGCCAAGGCCCAGGCGGCGGCGAGGACGATGGCGGCCGCACCGGCCGAACCCGTCGCCCGTCCGGAGCACTCGGAGGTAGCCGAGGTCACGGAAGAAGCCCCGGTCCGGCCTGCCAAGAGGTAGGTCCATCCGCGTAGACTGCCGCGCGTGGCCAAGGTGACGCGGGACGATGTGGCGAGACTGGCGGGGACGTCGACCGCGGTCGTCAGCTACGTCATCAACAACGGACCCCGGCCGGTTGCCCCGGCCACGCGCGAGCGGGTACTCGGTGCGATCAAAGAGCTGGGCTACCGGCCCGACCGGGTCGCGCAGGCGATGGCGTCGCGGCGGACCGATCTCATAGGAATGATCGTTCCGGACGCGCGCCAGCCGTTCTTCGCAGAGATGGCGCACGCGGTCGAACAGGCCGCGGCCGAGCGCGGAAAGATGGTCCTCGTCGGCAACTCCGACTACCGCGACGAGCGCGAGGTCCACTACCTGCGGGCCTTCCTCGGGATGCGGGTCTCCGGGCTGATCCTGGTCAGCCAGGGCCCCAGCGAGCGAGCGGCGGCCGAAGTAGAGGCGTGGGACGCACGGGTCGTGCTGCTGCACGAGCGGCCGGAGGCGATCGACGACGTCGCGGTCGTCACGGACGACATCGGCGGCGCGCAGCTGGCCACCCGGCACCTTCTCGAGCACGGCAACGCATACGTGGCGTGCCTCGGCGGCATGGAGACGACCCCGGCGGTCGGCGACCCGGTCGCCGACCACGTCGAGGGCTGGCGTCGGGCGATGCACGAGTCGGGACGGTCGACGGAGGGCCGGCTCTTCCAGGCCCCGTACAACCGTTACGACGCCTACCAGGTGGCGCTCGGGCTGCTCGTCGGCCCGGACCGCCCGCCGGCGATCTTCTGCTCGACGGACGACCAGGCCATCGGGGTATTGCGGGCGGCGCGCGAACTGCGGATCGACGTGCCCGGGGAGCTCGCGGTGGCGGGCTTCGACGACGTGAAGGAAGCGGGTCTGACCGATCCGCCACTGACCACGATCTCCTCGGACCGCCCGGCGATGGCGCGGGCCGCGGTGGACCTGGTGCTCGACGACTCGCTGCGGGTGTCGGGGTCGCGACGGGAGCGGCTGAAGCAGTTCCCGTCGGCGCTGGTGGTGCGGCGGTCGTGCGGGTGCGGGGAGCCGGCGGCCGGTCTCCGGAGGTAGGCGGCGACGTCCGCACGGCCTTTATGACGTCCGCACGGCCTTTATATCGGGCATACGTGGTTCTGCCGGGCTTCTCAGGGCGTGCTCAGGCTTCTCTCATGTTCGCTGGCCACAGTCGGAGACATGACTGAGAGCCAGCGCCCGAGCGGCGAGTACCCGATGTACCCCTCGTACGGCAACGGCGACGCGGCCTACCCGCCGCCGCCTGCGTACCAGCCCGCGCAGCCGATCTCCACGGGCCCCGGAACCACCGTGTGGCCGGGCAGCGGCGGCGCCGACGGTCACAGTGGCGGCGACGGCGGCTTCGGTCAGGGGCTGCCGCAGCCCGCCCCCCAGCCGTCCCGGCACGGGCGCCGGGTCAAGCGGCCGGTCGCCCTGCTGGCGGCCGTGGCCATCGCGGCGGCGGTCGTCGGCGGTGTCACCGCCACTGCTGTCGGCCAGTTCACCGGCACCGGCTCCAGCGGCACCGCCGGCAGCTCAGTGGTCAGCGGCACGACCGTCTCGCAGAGCAGCGCGGGCACCGTCGCCGGTGTCGCAAAGGCGGTGTCGCCGACGATCGTCGAGATCGGTGCGACCTCGACCGCGGGCGAGTCCACCGGCTCCGGCGTGGTCATCACGTCCGACGGCGAGATCGTCACCAACAACCACGTCATCGCGGGCGCCTCGTCGATCAAGGTGACGCTGAGCACCGGCAGGACGTACACCGCGAAGGTCGTCGGCACCGACGCCGACAAGGACCTGGCACTGATCAAGCTGGAGGGCGCGAGCGGGCTGAAGACAGCCACGCTCGGCGACTCCTCCGGGATCAAGGTCGGCGACCAGGTCGTGGCGATCGGCTCGCCCGAGGGCCTCACCGGCACCGTCACCAGCGGCATCGTCTCCGCACTGAACCGCGATGTCACCGTCGCCAAGGACAGCGAGGGCGGCCAGGACCAGGGGCAGCAGGGCAGGGGCGGAAGTGACTGGCCGTTCGAGTTCGGCGGGCAGCAGTTCAACGGCGACACCGGCAACTCCACCACCACGTACAAGGCCATCCAGACCGACGCCTCGCTCAACCCCGGCAACTCCGGCGGTGCGCTCATCAACATGAACGGCGAGATCATCGGCATCAACTCCGCGATGTACTCCGCGAGTTCGTCCGACGGATCGAGCAGCTCCGGTGCCGGCAGCGTCGGTCTCGGCTTCGCCATCCCGGTGAACACGCTCAAGGCCGACCTGGACACCCTGCGGGCCGGCAACAGCTCCTGAGGAGATCAGTCATGAACCACCCGTCCGACACCCCCACCGGCCCGGCCGACCTGGCGCTGCCGCTCGCACTGGCGGCTGAGTCCGCCGCGGCGGCCCGGCGCGCCCCGGAGCTCCGTACGACCACCACGGTCACCGCCGGCCGCAAGAGCCGGGCCGCGCGACGCCGCTCCGTGGCCGTGGCCGTGCGAGGCTGAAAGCACCCCGGCAGAACAGAGAGAAGAGGACGACGAGCGATGAGCCCCGCCGAAGACGATCCGCAGCGCATCCTGATCGTCGACGACGAGCCGGCCGTGCGCGAGGCCCTGCAACGCAGTCTCGCCTTCGAGGGATACGGCACGCAGGTCGCCGTAGACGGAATCGACGCGCTGACCAAGGCGGAGTCGTACGCCCCCGATCTGATCATCCTCGACATCCAGATGCCGCGGATGGACGGGCTGACCGCCGCCCGCCGCATCCGTTCCACCGGCGCCACCACACCCATCCTGATGCTCACCGCCCGCGACACGGTCGGCGACCGCGTCACCGGGCTCGACGCGGGCGCCGACGACTACCTGGTCAAGCCCTTCGAACTGGACGAGCTCTTCGCCCGCATCCGGGCCCTGCTGCGCCGCAGCTCGTACGCGGCCGCGGCGGGTGGCGACGTCCCCGACGGCAATGTGCTGTCCTTCGCCGATCTGCGGATGGACCTCGCCACCCGCGAGGTCACCCGCGGCTCGCGCCGCGTCGAACTGACCCGGACCGAATTCACGCTGCTGGAGATGTTCCTGGCCCACCCGCGGCAGGTGCTGACCCGCGAGCAGATCCTGAAGGCGGTCTGGGGCTTCGACTTCGAGCCGAGCTCCAACTCCCTGGACGTGTACGTGATGTACCTGCGCCGCAAGACGGAAGCGGGCGGCGAACCGCGGCTCGTGCACACCGTGCGGGGCGTCGGGTACGCGCTGCGGGCCGGCGGGGGCGAGGGGTGACGGGCCCGTTGCGGCGGTTCCGCGCACTGCCGCTCCGCTCCCGGCTGGCGATACTGGTCGCGACCGCGGTGGCGGTCGCGGTGGCAGCGGTGGCGCTGGCCTGCTGGCTGACGACGCGGGACCGGCTGATCGAGCAGCTCGACAGCAGCCTGCGGCAGGTCAATGTCGACCGGCTGGACGTCGAGAATCTGAACACAGCCTGCCTGCAGGGGGTGCCGCAGGACAACAACCCCGGCGGGCCGGAGATCCCCTACACGATCCAGGTGGTGACACCGACAAGCACGAAGCCGTGCACCTGGCCGGCCACCAAGTCCGCGATTCCTGTGCAGTCCGCCGACCGGGCCGTCGCAGCCGGGGAGCGGCAGGACGCGGTGCACACCACCGAGGCGAAGGACGGCGTCAAGATGCGCGTCTACACCTCGGTCGTCCACATCGGCCCGCTGGTCAGGCCCGGCCTCGCCGTCTCGGTGGCATTGCCCATGGAGCAGGTCACGGCCCCCCTCAATCAGCTCGCGGTCGTCCTCCTCATGGTCTCCGGCATCGGCGTCATCGGCGCGGGCGCTGCCGGGCTCTGGGTCGCCCGCGCCGCCCTGCGTCCCGTCGACGAGCTCACCGAGGCCGTCGAGCATGTCGCCCGCACCGAGGACCTCACGCTCCGCATCCCGGTCGAGGGCGAGGACGAGATCGCCCGGCTGTCCCGCTCCTTCAACTCGATGACCGCCTCCCTCGCCACCTCCCGCGACCGGCAGGCGCAGCTGATCGCGGATGCCGGGCACGAGCTGCGGACCCCGCTGACCTCCCTGCGTACGAACGTGGAACTGCTCGCCCGCAGCGACGAGACGGGCCGGCCCATCCCGCCCGACGACCGCAAGGCGCTGATGAAGTCGGTCACGGCGCAGATGACCGAGCTGGCGGCGCTCATCGGCGACCTCCAGGAACTGGCCCGCCCGGACGCGGCCCAGCCCGGCCCGCTCCAGGTCGTCGGCCTGCACGACATCGCCTCCACCGCCCTGGAGCGGGTACGGCTCCGCGGCCCGGAGCTGACCATCACCGCGGACCTCGAACCCTGGTACGTACGGGCCGAGCCGGCGGCGCTGGAGCGGGCGGTCGTCAATGTCCTCGACAACGCGGTGAAGTTCAGCCCGCAGCACGGCACGATCGCCGTGGCCCTGTACGGCGGAGAGCTGACCGTACTGGACCAGGGTCCGGGCATCCCCGCCGAGGAACTCCCGTACGTCTTCGAACGCTTCTGGCGCTCGCCGTCCGCCCGCCAGCTGCCGGGCTCGGGGCTGGGCCTGTCGATCGTGGCGCGCACGGTCCACCAGGCGGGCGGCGAGATCGTCCTGCGCCCGGCGCCGACCGGTGGCACGGAGGCCTCGATCCGCCTGCCGGGCGCACCGCAGCCGCCGCCGGAGAACCCCTGAGCCGCCCCCGGCGACCGCTCAGGTGCGGAGGTTGTGCCGGATCAGTGAGGCGACCAGGCCGGGTCGGGTGGCGGGGAAGTCCAGCGGGACGATCCCGAGCCCGGTCCAGCCGGACACCTCGGAGCCGTCGAGGAACGACTGCACCTGCGGGTTGAGCCGGTCCGCGTTCCAGCGGGGCGGCATCAGGGCCGCCGTGCTCACGTAATTCATGAACAGCTTCCCGGGCTGCTGCGCGGCCTTGCGGAACTGGGACTCGATCTTCGGGTACTTGGCGAACGGCTCCGCCATACCTGATTTTGCGCGGGACTTGCTGCCTTCAGGCCGGGCGGGCAACACATCCCGCCGCACGGAGCCGCGACGCGACATGCTTCGCTGCACTCCTGCTTCGGCAGCGGTCAGGGCTTGGCCGTCACGTGACCCGCGGGGTCACGTGAGAAGCCGCCTCGTTGACGAGGGGGAGGAGTCACGTAGTCGTCCTGGATGTGTCGTCGGCGACGAGATGCAGAGCCCGGGGCGACGTAACACACCCCCGGGCACTCTGCTGTTATCAGCGAGAAGCGCAGCCTTGCCGCAGGCCTCCCCCCGCACGAGCAGCGCGGAGTTGAGACGGAACGGCGACCGTCGACCCGTGGTGTCGACGTAGACGTCGAAGATCCGGCGGACCTCCGCTTCGCTCTCCTCGGAGTACTCCTGCGCTGAGCTGCTCGGCGACGGTGGTGTTCTGGCACTCGGTCCACGGGCCGCCGTAGCGGGCGCCGGAGTCGTGCGCGCCGGGGATGGTCAGGCGCTGCACGGGGGTGGCGTCGGCGAGGCCGGCCATCCAGTCCTGCGTGGTGAGGGCCGCCCGGCGGGCTGCGGCGGTCGCAGGTTCCGTCCCGGCGAGAGCGGTGGCGGAGAGGGCGAGTGCGCCGGTTAAGAAGGTTCTGCGGGTGCTCATGCGGGTGCCTCCGTCGGCTGTGTGGGGGGCAGCCTTCGGAGTGTGACGGGTACACGCCACAAGAGGAACGGGACCCCATCGCCCGGACGCGGCCCTGACAGCGCCTAGACCATGGCCGGGCCCGTCGCCTGGCGTACCGCTGCCACCGTGCTCGCCTCCACCGCGGCGACGCCCGCTTCGCTCGCCGGTCCCAGGCCGTGGCGGGCGGCGAGCCATGAGGCGTCGTTGCAGGTCACCCAGGTGTCGCCGGCGGCGTCCTGCCATGCCAGCGCCTTCGACGGGAGGTCGATGCCGGCGGTCTGCCGGTCCTGCATCAGCTGCGTGCCGCCCTCGGGCTTGCCGAAGATGAGCAGCTCGGTCGGCCGGAGTTCCAGGCCGATGCGGGCCGCATGGTCCGCATGGTCGATCCGTGCGAACACCTGGAAGCCAGAGGCGGTGATCGCCTCCTGGAGCCGGTCGATCGTTTCGCGGACGGACCCGTTGCAGGCAACGGTGACCAGGCCGTCGTCTGCGTCTGCTTCTGCAGTCATGTCTCCGACACTAAGCGAGGCCCCGCCCCGAACCCGTGACGACAACGGGGCGGTGGGCCGGATGGCCCACCGCCCCGCACACTCGGTCACCGAACCTACTGAATGACCGTGATCCGGTCCGTGGCCGGCGGTGCCAGCGGCGCCGTGGCCGACGAGTGCGCCGCCAGGTACGCGTTGAACAGGTCCAGGTCGGACGCGCCGACCAGCTTGTCGGTGCCCTGTCCGAGCGCCGCGAAGCCGTCGCCGCCGCCCGCCAGGAACTCGTTCATCGCGACGCGGTACGTCTTGGCCGGGTCGATCGCCGCGCCGTTCAGCTTGATCGTGTCGACGGCGACACGGGCCGCGCCCGTCTTCGTCATGTCGAGGGTGTACGTGAGGCCCTTGGACACCTGAAGGATCTTCGGGCTGGCCGCGTTGGCGCCGCTGACCTGCTGCTGGAGCGCGCTGATCAGCTGCGCGCCGGTCAGGTCGACGACGTTCATCATGTTGGTGAAGGGCTGCACGGTGAACGACTCGCCGTACGTCACCACCCCGTCGCCCTCACTGCCGGTCGACTTGTACACCAGGTCTCCCCGGATACCGCCCGGGTTCATGAAGGCGACGACCGCCCCGCCCTTGTCCGCCGGGGCCAGGCCCTCCAGCTGCGCGTCGGCGATCAGGTTGCCGAGCGGCTTCTCGGGGGCCGTGGAACCGCGGCCGTTGATGTCGGCGGAGATGAAGCCCTGCGGCTTGCTCGCGATAGGGGCCGCGAGGGTGTTCCAGCGGGCGATCAGGGCCGTCATGTCGGTGGCCTTGGGCTGGTCCCGGGTGACGATGTGGTTCGCCGAGGTCGGGTTCGAGGAGCTCGACGACTTCACCGACGTACGCACGATGTCCTTGGTGCGGCGGTCGTACGTGAGGGTCGTGTCCGTGTACAGCTTGCCGAACGACGACGCCGAGGTGACCAGGCGCGGGTTGCCCGCCGGGTCCGGCACGGTGCACACGTACGCCTGGTGCGTGTGGCCCGTGACCAGTGCGTCGACCTTCGGGCTGATGCCCTTGGCGATGTCCATGATCGGCCCGGAGATGCCGTCACCGGCGCCGGGGCTGTCGCAGTTGTAGTTGTACGAGGAGGAGGCCGGCGCCCCGCCCTCGTGGATGAGCGCGACGATGGACTTCACGCCCTGCCGGTCGAGTTCCTTGGCGTACTTGTTGACCGTCTCGATCTCGTCGTGGAACTTCAGGCCCTTGACGCCGTTGGCGGTGACGATGTTCGGCGTGCCCTCCAGGGTCACCCCGATGAAGCCGATCTTGACGCCGTTCTTCTTCCACACCGTGTACGGCTTGAGGATCGGCTTGCCGGTCTTCTCGTCCGTCACGTTGGCGGCGAGGTACGGGAAGTCGGCGCCCCGGAACGTCTTGTCCTTCTCGTAGCACCCCTCGACCGGGTGGCAGCCGCCGTTCTGGAGGCGGGCCAGCTCGGTGGCACCCTCGTCGAACTCGTGGTTGCCGACGGTCGTCACATCGAGGTCGATCCCGTTGAGCGCCTCGATGGTCGGCTCGTCGTGGAAGAGCCCGGACAGCAACGGGCTCGCGCCCACCATGTCGCCGCCGGCCGCGGTGATGGAGTACGGATGGCCCTGGCGCGCGGTGCGCAGCGAGGAGGCGAGGTACTCGACACCACCGGCCGGGACCGCCTTCGTCGTGCCGTCGGCCTGTGTCTCGGTGACGTTGCCGGCCGAACCGGCGGGCGGCTCCAGATTGCCGTGCAGGTCGTTGAAGGACAGCAGCTGGACGTCGACGGTGCGGGCGGGCGTGTGGTGCCCGTGACCATGGCCGTTACCGCGGTCCTGGGCGCCGGCCGGCATCGCGGCAACGAGCGCGCCGACGGTGGCCAGCCCGGCCGCGGCGGCGAGCACCCGCCGTGACGCACGGTTCTTCTGCGGTGTCGCTGACATCGGTCCCCTTGTGAGTTCAGCGGGAGGGTTCGGCCCGCAGCCTAGAGTCAACGCGCGTAGCGCGACAGGTGTTTCGAGTTACGAACCGGTTGCCATGTAGTGAGTAAGGGGATCAACTCCCCCGCACCACCCGCATCTCGCACCTACTCGGTCGAAAACGTCACGGCAATGGCCGAACCCCGCGACACCCCACTGCCCCCCTCACCGCCCCGCCCCGCCGTACGCTCGTACGCATGACGACTGATGTACCCCTCCCCGCCCCCGGGCGTGAGATCCGGACGCTCGACGTGCTCTCTGCCGACCAGGCCGGAGCCGTCCTCGATCTGCTCGACGAAGCGACCCGCGCCGACGGCAGGCCCGCGGTCTCCGAGCAGGGCCGGCTGCAGCTCAGGGGCGGGCGCCGGGAGGGTGTGCGCCACCTGCTGCTCACCAGCTCGGGCACCCTCGTCGGGTACGCGCAGCTGGAGGACACCGACCCCGTCGAGGCGCCGGCCGC
The DNA here is from genome assembly GCF_040608395.1 of Streptomyces sp. NPDC005181. Classification (NCBI taxonomy): domain Bacteria; kingdom Bacillati; phylum Actinomycetota; class Actinomycetes; order Kitasatosporales; family Streptomycetaceae; genus Streptomyces; species Streptomyces sp. NPDC005181. The sequence continues at coordinate 43,806 of NZ_JBEXID010000002.1, read as the reverse complement.
CGAGCTGGTCGTGCACCCCGCGCACCGCGGCCAGGGGCACGGGCGGGCGCTGGGCGCCGCGCTGCTCGCCGCCACCGGGAAGCGGCTGCGCGTCTGGGCGCACGGCGGGAAGTCCGCGGCGCGCCATCTCGCCCAGGTCCTCGGCCTCTCCCTCTTCCGTGAACTGCGTCAGCTTCGCCGCGGCTTGAGTCCGCTGGACATCGCGGAGCCCGTACTGCCGCCGGGCGTCACCATCCGCACCTTCGTGCCCGGCCAGGACGACGCCGCCTGGCTCGCGGTGAACAGCGCCGCCTTCGCCCACCACCCCGAGCAGGGGTCGCTCACCCAGCGCGACCTGGACGACCGCAAGGCCGAGCCGTGGTTCGACCCGAAGGGCTTCTTCCTGGCCGAGCGCGACGGCGAGCTGATCGGCTTCCACTGGACGAAGGTGCACGCCGAGGAGCAGCTCGGCGAGGTGTACGTCCTCGGCATCCGGCCCGACGCGCAGGGCGGCGGCCTCGGCAAGGCGCTCACCGCGATCGGGCTGCGCCACCTCGCCGCCGAGGGGCTGCCGACCGCGATGCTCTACGTCGACGCGGACAACAAGGCGGCCCTGACGGTGTACGAGCGGATGGGCTTCGCCACCCATGAGGTGGACCTGATGTACCGCACGGAGTCCTGAGCAGCCGGTACGAAGTCCGGGCAGCCCGCTCGCAGTCCTGGTCCGGCACCGCTTTCCGCGGGGCGGCGTCGCTTGACGCCGCCCCTTCTTTCCGACACCCTTTCACTACTCAATTAGTGAAAGGAGTGAACATGGCAGAGTCCGCAGCGGTCGAGTTCCGCATCGACCGCCGCAGCGGCGTCGCCACGTACCTCCAGATCGTCCAGCAGACCAAACAGGCCCTCCGCCTCGGACTGCTGGAGCCCGGCGACCGGCTGCCCACCGCACGCGAGGTCGTCGAGACCACCGCCATCAATCCGAACACCGTGCTCAAGGCCTACCGCGAGCTGGAACGCGAAGGCCTCGTCGAGGCCCGGCGCGGGCTCGGCACGTTCGTGCGGCGGACCCTCGGATCCACGGCCACCACGGACACACCCCTGCGAGGGGAACTCACCGACTGGGCCCGCCGGGCCCGGGAGGCGGGACTGGAACGCGACGACATGAATGCGCTCTTCACTGCCGTACTCGACAGCATGTTCAAGGGGGACAGCCACACATGACAGGCGCTGCGATCGAGGCGACCGGCCTCGGTATGAAATACCGGCGCAGGGCCGGGGGGTGGGCGCTGCGCGACTGTTCGTTCCGGCTGCCCACGGGGCGCGTGTGCGCGCTCGTCGGACCCAACGGCGCAGGCAAGTCCACCCTGCTCGCCCTTGCCGCAGGGTTCCTGCGGCCGGTCGAGGGAACGGTACGGATCCTGGGCACCACACCCGCCGAGGCGCGGCCCCGGATGGCCTTCGTGGCCCAGGACAAGCCGCTGTACCCGCAGTTGACGGTCGCCGAGACGCTCTGGGCGGGCGCCGAGCTGAACCCCGCCACCTGGGACCGGGCCACGGCCGAGCGCGTCATCGGGGATCTCCCCGATGACGCCAGGGTCCGTACGCTCTCCGGCGGTCAGCGCACCCGCCTAGCGCTCGCCCTCGCACTCGGCAAGCGCGCCGAACTGCTGCTGCTCGACGAGCCGATGGCCGATCTCGACCCGCTCGCCCGGCACCAGCTGATGGGCGTCCTGATGGCGGAGGCAGCCGAGCACGCGACCACCATCGTGATGTCCTCGCACATCCTCACCGAGCTGGAGGGCGCCTGCGACTACCTCCTGCTCGTCGACGGCGGCCGGGTCCGCCTCGGCGGCGAGACGGAGGACATCCTCGCCGCGCACACCCTGCTGACGGGTCCGGTACGGGACCTGGCGCCGCACACCGTCGTCGAGTCCCGCACGACGGGACGACAGCTGACCGCACTGGTACGGAGGGAGGGCCCGGTGGACGACTCGGCCTGGGAGATCGCGGAACCGTCACTGGAGGAGCTGCTGCTGGCGCATCTCCGTTCACCGGAGGCACCTGCGCTGCTGACGCCGAGCGCGGAAGCCGGCAGAGAGGTGGCTGCCGTATGAGCGCCATCGGTCTGCATACGCCCGTCGCACCCGCCGCCGGGTTGCGGGGCCCCCTCCGGGTCCTGCTGCGCCAGCACCGCCGTTCCCTGTGGGCGGCCGGCGCGCTGCTGGTGCTGGGCATCGGCATCGTGGTCGGGCTCCGGATCTGGGTCGCGGTCGCGAGCTCGGCCGAACGCTGCGCCGACGGCGATATCACCCGCTGCGGCGACGGCTCCTACCTGTCCACCTACGCCCGCTCCCACACCGAGGGCTATCTGGCGAGCGGTGGTACCGCTGTCCTGCTGCTCGCCGGGCTCATCGGCGTCTTCGTCGCGGGACCGCTGATCGCCCGCGAGCTGGAGAGCGGCACGTACCGGATGGCCTGGACCCAGTCGGTGTCCCCGGCCCAGTGGCTGGCGGCCCGGCTCGCCCTTCCTGCGGCTCTGGCGACCGCCGGTATGACCACTCTCGTCCTCGTCTACCGATGGGGCCGGTCAGGCATAAGAAGCAAGGCGGACGCCTACGACCTGAACTGGTTCCAGAGCGGTATCCACCCCGCGCTCGGCCTGACCGCCGTCGCCTACGCCCTGCTGGCCGTGGCCGTCGGTGCCCTGTGCGCCGTGGTCGTACGCCGTACCGTTCTGTCCATGAGCCTCACGGCCCTGGTCCTGGGCACGGTCATGCTGGGGCTCGGCAAGCGCCGCTACGAGCTCTGGCCGACCGTCCGCTATCTGGGTCGCGACTTCCCGAGCGGTGACCCCTGGCACATCGAGTCGGGCATGCTCACCGCCTCCGGCAAGGAGATCTACTGGAAGGACTGCCTCCCGGCCGGCTCGGGGGAGGCCTTCACGAGCTGCCTGCGCAACCGGGGCGGCATCACGGCCTTCAGCGACTACCACCCCGCCTCGCACTTCTGGCCGCTCCAGCTGGTCGAGACCGGCATCCTGCTCGTCCTCGCCGCCGCTGCCGTGGCCCTCGCCTTCCGCGTGCTGCGCCGCCGCCACGGCTGATCCGCTCCTATCACCGGGGTCCGGGCCGCATAGGGGGCGGCCCGGACCCCGCACAGGCGCCCCGCCGCCGCAACCCCGCACCCGCACACCGCTTCCTGCACGTCATGTCGCCGTTACCGCCCATTCAGACGCGCTTGCAACCCTCTCAGGATGCAGCCAGCTGTGCCGACCCCCCGCAACGGGAAAAATCCCGGCAGAGACCGTGCGATTCCCGCGATCTCCGTACCGTCCGACGCGCCCCAGGGGCCTTCCGCGCGGAACAATAGGGCCATGAGCCAGCAGCCCAGCTCCGAGGTCCCGGTCCAGCACGCCGCGCAGCCGTCCATCGGCTCTCTCGCCGCGCACCGCCCGCATGCCGTCGCGTCGGCAAACGGCGGTATTTCCACCGCCGCCGACCTCGATCCCGATCTCGACGCCGACGCGGATGCGTACGAACCCGATGTCGACGGCGACGAGCTGCCCCATGGCCGGTTCCTGGACCGGGAGCGCAGTTGGCTCGCATTCAACGAACGAGTGCTCGAACTCGCCGAGGACGCTGCTACGCCCCTTCTCGAGCGGGCCAATTTCCTCGCCATCTTCGCCTCGAACCTGGACGAGTTCTTCATGGTCCGGGTGGCCGGTCTCAAGCGCCGTATCGCCACCGGCGTCGCCACCCGCTCCGCCTCCGGTCTGCAGCCCCGCGAGGTCCTCGACCTGATCTGGACCCGGTCGCGCGAGCTCATGGCCCGGCACGCCGCCTGCTACCAGCAGGACATCGCGCCCGCACTTTCCGACGAGGGCATCCAGCTGATCCGCTGGCCGGAGCTGACCGAGAAGGAACAGGCCCGCCTGTTCACCTTTTTCCGGCAGCGGGTCTTCCCCGTACTGACGCCGCTGGCCGTCGACCCGGCGCACCCGTTCCCGTACATCTCGGGCCTCTCGCTCAACCTCGCGGTCGTCGTACGCAACCCGGTGAGCGGTCACCGCCATTTCGCCCGCGTCAAGGTGCCGCCGCTGCTGACCCGGTTCCTGGAGGCGTCTCCGCAGCGGTACGTCCCCATCGAGGACATCATCGCTGCGCATCTGGAAGAGCTCTTCCCGGGCATGGAGGTCCTCGCCCACCACATGTTCCGGGTCACCCGGAACGAGGATCTGGAGGTCGAGGAGGACGACGCCGAGAACCTCCTCAAGGCCCTGGAGAAGGAGCTCATGCGGCGCCGCTTCGGCCCGCCGGTACGCCTGGAGGTCGAGGAGTTCATCGACCCGTACGTCCTTGACCTTCTGGTCCGCGAGCTCAAGGTGTCCGACGCCGAGGTCTACCCGCTGCCCGGACCGCTCGACCTCACCGGCCTGTTCGGCATAGCGTCGCTGGACCGGCCCGAGCTGAAGTTCCCCAAGTTCATCGCGGGCACCCACCGCGATCTCGCCGAGGTCGAGTCCGCCTCCGCACCCGACATCTTCGCCGCACTGCGCGAACGCGATGTGCTGCTGCACCACCCGTACGACTCGTTCTCCACCTCCGTCCAGGCGTTCCTGGAGCAGGCGGCGGGTGACCCGGACGTGCTCGCGATCAAGCAGACGCTGTACCGGACCTCGGGCGACTCGCCGATAGTCGACGCGCTGATCGACGCCGCCGAGTCCGGCAAGCAGGTCCTCGTGCTCGTCGAGATCAAGGCCCGCTTCGACGAGCAGGCCAACATCAAGTGGGCGCGCAAGCTGGAGGAAGCCGGCTGCCATGTCGTCTACGGCCTCGTCGGGCTGAAGACCCACTGCAAGCTGTCGCTCGTGGTCCGCCAGGAGGGCGACACCCTGCGCCGCTACTCGCACGTCGGGACCGGCAACTACCACCCGAAGACGGCGCGGCTGTACGAGGACCTCGGCCTGCTGACCGCGGACCCCCAGGTCGGGGCGGACCTCTCCGACCTCTTCAACCGGCTCTCCGGCTACTCCCGCCGCGAGACGTACCGCCGACTGCTCGTCGCCCCGAAGTCCCTGCGCGACGGACTGATCTCCCGCATCAACAAGGAGATCGCGCACCAGCGGGCCGGACGCCCCGCCTACGTACGGTTCAAGGTCAACTCGATGGTCGACGAAGCGATCATCGACGCCTGCTACCGGGCCGCCCAGGTGGGCGTGCCGGTGGACATCTGGGTACGCGGCATCTGCGCGATCCGCCCCGGCGTCCCCGGCCTCTCCGAGAACATCCGGGTCCGCTCGATACTGGGCCGCTTCCTCGAACACTCCCGGGTCTTCTCGTTCGGCAACGGCGGCGAACCCGAAGTGTGGTTCGGCAGCGCCGACATGATGCACCGCAACCTCGACCGCCGGATCGAAGCACTGGTCCGCGTCACCGACCCCGCCCACCGCGTCGCGCTCAGCCGACTCCTGGAGACCGGTATGGCCGACACCACCTCCTCCTGGCACCTGGGTCCCGACGGGAACTGGACCCGGCACGCCACGGACACGGACGGCCAGCCGCTGCGGCATGTACAGGAAATGCTCATTGACGCCCGGAGGCGCCGGCGTGCGACGCCCTGACCACCAGACGACGACCCGGACGGACGTGTCCGCGGGCGCGGTCCTCGGCCCCTACCTGCAGGAACAGGCCGCGGACTTCCTGCGGAGCCTGCGACTGCGCCGCGAGAACAGCGCCCCCACGGACGCCGGGTCACTCGCCGCCGAAGAGGCCGCCGGCGCCCTGCGCCGGTCGGCCCGCCGCATCAGCGGCACCCTGCACACCTTCCGCTCGGCACTCGAACCGGGCTGGGCCGAACAGCTCCGTACGGAACTGGCCTGGCTCTCCGGCACCCTGGCCCGCGAGCACGCGTACGCGACCCGGCTCACCCGCCTCCTCGATGCGCTGCACGCCCTGTCCGGCACCTCGCTGCCGGCGGCCCGCGCGCAGGCCGCCGGCACCGCATCCCGCGACACCGATACCACCCAGCGCGAAGTCGCCCCGCAGGTCGCCCACGCCAAGGAACGCGCCGCGCTCGACGTCGGTGCGGCGCGGGCCGGGGCGCTGCTGGAGCGGCAGCTGACCCTTGCCAGGACCCGCGCACACTCGACGGCGCTCCAGGCGCTCGGCTCGTCCCGGTTCCACGCCGTCGCCGATGCGGTCGCCCTGCTCGCCTCCGAGGTCCCGCTCTCCGCCGCGGCCACCGCCCCGGCCGTCGAGATGCTGCACGGGCCGGCCGACCGTGCCGAACAGCGGCTGCTCGGCGCGGTGGCCGCGCTCCCGTCGGACGAGGCGGTCGAGCCGTACAACGAGGCGTACGACGCGCCCTGGCACCAGACCCGCCTTCTGCTGCGACTGCACCGGTACGCCCACGAGGTAGTACGCGGCGCCCCCGACCCGGTCCTGGCCGCGCCCGGGCACGCGCTCGACCTGCACCGGGACGCGGCGGAGGCCGCATCGGCGGCGGCATCGGCGGCCCGCACACCCCGGATCGCGCCGGCCACCGCGTACGCCCTGGGGGTGCTCCACGCCGACCAGCGGCACGAGGTGGAGGCGGCCCGCGGGGTGTTCCGGGAGACCTGGCCGTACGCGGCGGCCGTGACCGCGTCATGACCGGGACCACCGTGCAGGCCGCGGGGTGCGTGCTGTGGCGCCGGGCTCCGTACTCCGGAGAACTGGAGATCTGCCTGGTCCACCGGCCCCGCTACGACGACTGGTCGCACCCGAAGGGCAAGCTCAAGCGCGGCGAGCCGGCGAGGGACGCCGCACTGCGCGAGGTCCTGGAGGAGACCGGGCACCACTGCATACCGGGCGCCCCGCTGCCCACCGTCCGGTATGTCGCGAACGGCCGGCCCAAGGAAGTCACGTACTGGGCGGCCGAGGCGACGGACGGCGCGTTCGTCCCGGGCGACGAGGTGGACCGTATCCTCTGGCTCCCCCCGGAAGCAGCCCGCGGCCGGCTCACCCAGCCCCGCGACCGCGCCTTGCTGGACGCAGTGCTGACCGCCCTGCCGACGGCATAGGGCGCATTCAAGCCAGCCCGGCACCACCCAGGCCCGGCCGGCACCTGAGGGCGCCTTCGAGCCGCCCGGCGCACCCCGGCCCGCCCTGCACCTGAGGACACAGAGGCCACCGGACCACCGGTCACCACACGCTCCGTGCACACCACGCGACCGCCGCGCGAGCACCGCACCGCACCGCCCGCCACGGTTCACCTTCCGTTCACTCTCCCCCGTAGGCCACTTCACCTGTTCTGCCTAATTTCGGCAGTGCACGGTGCGCGGCGAAACGCCGCACCACCCACCACATCGCACGCCGTCGTAGAACGAAAAAGACCTCGGCGGCTTCTGGAAGGAAAAACCCGAAAGTGAAGCTTCAGCGCAAGAACCGGCTTCGTGCCACCGCGCTCGGTGCCCTCGCCGTCTCCAGCGCCCTGGTCCTCACGGCGTGCGGTTCGGACAACAACAGCGGCAGCGCCACCGGCGGCAGCGGCGAGAAGACGAGCGCCGCGTCGGACGTCAAGTGCGACGACGCCAAGGGTCAGCTGCTCGCCTCCGGCTCCAGCGCGCAGAAGAACGCCATGGACCTCTGGGTCAAGAACTACATGGCCGGCTGCGAGGGCGTGGAGATCAACTACAAGGCGTCGTCCTCCGGTGAAGGCATCATCGCCTTCAACCAGGGCACCGTCGGCTTCGCGGGCTCCGACTCGGCCCTGAAGCCCGAAGAGGTCACCGACTCGAAGAAGATCTGCAAGACCGGCCAGGGCATCAACCTCCCGATGGTCGGCGGCCCGATCGCGATCGGCTTCCACCTCGAGGGTGTCGACAGCCTGACGCTGGACGCCCCCACGCTCGCCAAGATCTTCGACGGCAAGATCAAGAAGTGGAACGACACCGCGATCGCCAAGCTCAACGACGGCGCGAAGCTTCCGAACAAGGCGATCCAGGCCTTCCACCGCTCCGAGGACTCCGGCACCACGCAGAACCTCGGCAAGTACCTCGCCGCCACCGCATCGAACGACTGGAAGTACGAGCCCGAGAAGAAGTGGCCGGCCCCCGGTGGCCAGGCCGCGTCCGGCTCCGCCGGTGTCGCCGCCCAGGTGAAGCAGGTCGACGGTTCGATCGGTTACTTCGAGCTCTCGTACGCCTCCTCGCAGTCCATCTCCACGGTCGACATCCAGACCGGTGGCTCCGCCCCGGTCAAGGCCTCCTCGGAGAACGCCTCCAAGGCCATCGCCGCCGCCAAGATCACGGGCACCGGCAAGGACCTGGCGCTCGGCCTCGACTACACCACCAAGGCCGAGGGTGCGTACCCGATCGTCCTGGTGACGTACGAGGTCGTCTGCGACACGGGCAACAAGGCCGAGACGCTCCCCACGGTCAAGTCCTTCCTGAACTACACCGCCGGTGACGCGGGCCAGAAGCTCCTCACCGAGGCCGGCTACGCGCCGATCCCGACCGAGATCAACGCCAAGGTCCGCGAGACCATCGCTTCCCTCTCGTAATCACAAGCACCACCAGTAACACCAGCTGAATCAGCTCCACAGGCAACACACGGCAGGCCGACCCGGTGCACCCCTCCGGGTCGGCCCGCCGCCCCATCCCATCCGGTGCACCGCCGCCAGGGGAGCCACACCGCTCCCCCACACAGACCGGAAAGACCATGGCTTCCACCACACCGATAGACACGCCACCGGCGCGCCCGGTGCAGCGCAAGCGCGCCAGGCCCAAAGCCACCGGACGCGCAGGCGACAAAATCTTCCTGGGCCTCTCACGGGGTTCAGGCATTCTGCTGCTCGTGATCATGGCGTCGATCGCCGTGTTCCTGACGTACCGCGCGACCCTCGCCGTCTCCAAGGACCAGGGCAACTTCTTCACCACGCTGGACTGGAACCCGGTCGGCGACAAGCCGGTCTTCGGTATCGCGGTCCTGCTCTTCGGCACGGTCGTCAGCTCGATCATCGCGATGCTCATCGCGGTTCCGATCGCTGTCGGCATCGCCCTCTTCATCTCGCACTACGCGCCGCGCAAGCTGGCCGCGCCCCTCGCCTACGTCGTCGATCTGCTGGCCGCAGTGCCGAGCATCGTGTACGGCATCTGGGGCGCCCTCTTCCTGGTCCCGTACCTGGAGGGCCTGAACCTCTGGCTCGACCAGTTCTTCGGCTGGACGTACGTGCTGGAGAAGACCGAGGTCGGCGTCGCCCGCTCGCTCTTCACGGTCGGCATCCTGCTCGCGATCATGATCCTGCCGATCGTGACGAGCGTCAGCCGCGAGGTCTTCCTCCAGGTCCCGAAGATGAACGAGGAAGCCGCCCTCGCTCTCGGCGCCACCCGCTGGGAAGTCATCCGCCTCTCGGTGCTGCCCTTCGGCCGCTCCGGCGTGATCTCCGCGTCGATGCTGGGCCTCGGACGCGCACTCGGCGAGACGATGGCCGTCGCCACGGTCCTGTCGCCGAGCTTCATCATCTCGGCGCATGTACTCAATCCCGGCGGCGGAACTTTCGCCCAGAACATCGCCGCGAAGTTCGACGAGGCCGACCAGTTCGGGCGTGACGCCCTGATCGCCTCCGGCCTCGTCCTCTTCGTCCTCACCCTGCTGGTCAACGGCGCGGCCCGGCTCATCATCGCCCGCCGCAAGGAGTACTCGGGGGCCAACGCATGAGCCGTGTAACCAACACCGGTATACAGGAGCGCCCCTCCCCCACGGCGGCGGCTTCCCGGAACAGCCTCAGCAGCCGGGCGCTCCCCCGCTGGGCCCCGTTCGCCTTCGCGGCCGCAGCGGTCGTGCTCGGCGTCGGCATCGGCGCGGCGGCGGGCTGGCAGAGCCGCACGCAGTGGGGCCTGTTCTCCGCGGTGCTCTTCGTCGTCATCTCGTACGTCACGACGTCGGTCGTCGAGAACCGGCGCCAGGCCAAGGACCGGCTCGCCACCAGCGTCGTCTGGGTGTGCTTCTTCCTCGCCGTCGTCCCGCTGGCCTCGCTGGTCTGGACGACGGTCAGCCGCGGCTCGAAGGCCCTGGACGGCTACTTCCTCACCCACTCCATGGCCGGCGTGCTCGGCACGGAGCCGGGCGGCGGTGTCTACCACGCACTGATCGGCACCCTGGAGCAGGTCGGCATCGCCACCGTGATCTCCGCCCCGATCGGCCTGCTGACCGCCGTCTACCTGGTGGAGTACGGCAAGGGCGCGCTCGCCAAGGCCGTGACGTTCTTCGTCGACGTGATGACCGGTATCCCGTCCATCGTGGCCGGCCTCTTCATCCTGTCGATCATGCTGCTGGCGCAGCTCCAGCCGTCCGGCCTGATGGGTTCGCTGGCGCTCACGATCCTGATGATCCCGGTCGTGGTCCGCTCCACCGAGGAGATGCTCAAGCTCGTCCCGAACGAGCTCCGCGAGGCATCGCTCGCCCTCGGCATCCCGAAGTGGCGCACCATCTTGAAGGTGGTCCTGCCCACCGCGATCGGCGGCATCACCACCGGTGTGATGCTCGCGATCGCCCGGATCGCCGGCGAGACCGCACCGATCATCCTGCTGGTCTTCGGCAGCCAGCTGATCAACCCGAACCCCTTCCAAGGCGCACAGTCGTCGCTCCCCTTCTACATCTGGGAGCAGTACAAGATCGGCAGTGAGGCGTCGTACGACCGCGCCTGGGCCGCCGCTCTGGTCCTGATCGCCTTCGTCATGATCCTCAATCTGGTGGCCCGCGGTATCGCCCGCTGGAAGGCCCCGAAGACCGGCCGCTGACGCGGCACGAAAGAAGCAGTGATTCAGATGGCCAAGCGCATCGACGTCAGCGGCCTGTCCGCCTATTACGGCTCCCACCTCGCCATCGAGGACATCTCGATGACCGTCGAGCCCCGCTCCGTGACCGCCTTCATCGGCCCGTCCGGCTGCGGCAAGTCCACCTTCCTGCGCACCCTGAACCGGATGCACGAGGTCACCCCCGGTGGCCGCGTCGAGGGCAAGGTGCTGCTGGACGACGAGAACCTGTACGGCTCCCACGTCGACCCGGTCACCGTGCGCCGCACGGTGGGCATGGTCTTCCAGCGCCCGAACCCGTTCCCGACCATGTCGATCTTCGACAATGTCGCGGCGGGCCTGAAGCTGAACGGTTCGTACAGGAAGAGCGAGCTGTCGGACGTCGTCGAGAAGTCCCTCCGCGGCGCCAACCTCTGGAACGAGGTCAAGGACCGCCTGAACAAGCCCGGCTCCGGCCTCTCCGGCGGCCAGCAGCAGCGCCTGTGCATCGCCCGCGCGATCGCGGTCGAGCCGGATGTGCTGCTGATGGACGAGCCGTGCTCCGCCCTGGACCCGATCTCCACCCTCGCCATCGAGGACCTGATCGGCGAGCTGAAGGAACGCTTCACGATCGTCATCGTGACGCACAACATGCAGCAGGCGGCCCGCGTCTCGGACCGCACGGCGTTCTTCAACCTCGCGGCGGTCGGCAGGCCCGGCAAGCTCGTGGAAATCGACGAGACGGAACGGATCTTCTCCAACCCATCGGTCCAGGCTACGGAGGACTACATCTCCGGCCGCTTTGGGTGACCAAGGACAGCCTTGGGGTGCTGCATGGCGGTGCCACCCACAAGGCAAAGGGTCCGCCCCCGCTCCCCACAAGGGAACGGGGGCGGACCCAATTCACTTCAAGCCCACCCGGCCGACAGACCCACTCCGGCCGGCGGCACATCATTGAGGACAAAGCAGCCACCGGGCACCCCCGGTACCCCAGCCCGTCACCCGAACAGCAGCACGACAAGCCCGTAACTCGTAGCAGCGACCAGGGCCGCAGCCGGCATCGTGATGAACCACCCGAGGATGATGTTCTTCGCGACCCCCCACCGCACCGCGTTCACCCGCTTCGTCGCCCCCACACCCATGATCGCCGAGGTGATCACATGCGTCGTGGAGATCGGTGCGTGAAACAGGTACGCCGAGCCGAACATGATCGACGCCCCGGTCGTTTCGGCGGCGAAACCCTGCGGCGGGTCCAGCTCGATGATCTTCCGGCCGAGCGTCCGCATGATCCGCCAGCCACCCGCGTACGTACCCAGCGAGAGCATCAGCGCGCAGACGAGCTTCACCCAGACCGGGATCGGGTCGTTCGGACCCTCGACATCGGCGATGACCAGCGCCATCACCACGATGCCCATCGTCTTCTGCGCGTCCTGCAGACCGTGCCCGAGCGCCATCCCGGCCGCCGAGACCGTCTGCGCTATCCGGAAACCGCGCTTGGTTTTGTGCGGGTTGGAATTCCGGAACAGCCACATGATCGTGACCATCACCAGATAGCCGACTATCAGACCGACGACGGGCGAGACGAACATCGGGATGACGATCTTTTCGAGCACCCCGTCCCAGTGCACCATCGTTCCGCCGGCCAGCGCCGCGCCGACCATGCCGCCGAACAGGGCGTGCGAGGACGACGACGGAAGCCCGAAGTACCAGGTCACGAGGTTCCAGATGATCGCGCCGACGAGCGCGGCGAAGAGGATGCCCATCCCCTTCTGTCCCTCGGGCGTCGCGATCAGGCCCTCACTGACGGTCTCGGCGACCCCCTGGCCCAGGAAGGCACCGGCGAGGTTCATCACCGCGGCCATCGCCAGGGCCGCCCGCGGGGTCAGTGCCCGGGTGGAGACCGAGGTGGCGATGGCGTTCGCCGAGTCGTGGAAGCCGTTCGTATAGGTGAAGCCGAGCGCGACAGCGATGGTCACGATCAGCGCAAAGGTGTCCACGTGGTTCAGGACTCCTTGACCGCAATGGTCTCCACCGTGTTGGCGACGTGTTCGAACGCGTCGGCCGCCTCTTCCAGCACATCCACGATCTGCTTGAGCTTCAGGACCTCAATGGCGTCGTACTTGCCGTTGAAGAGATGGGCGAGCAGCTTCCGGTGGATCTGGTCGGCCTGGTTCTCCAGACGGTTGACCTCGATCCAGTACTCGGTGAGGTTGTCCATCGTCCGCAGACTCGGCATCGCCTCGGCGGTGAGCTCGGCCGCCCGCGCCAGCACCTCGATCTGCTGCTCGACACCCTTGGGGAGTTCTTCGACCTGGTACAGCACGACCAGGTCGACGGCCTCCTCCATGAAGTCCATGATGTCGTCGAGCGACGATGCGAGCTTGTAGATGTCCTCGCGGTCGAACGGCGTGATGAAAGAGGAGTTCAGCTGGTGGAAGATCGCGTGGGTGGCATCGTCCCCCGCGTGCTCCGCTGCCCGCATACGTTCCGCGATCTCGACTCGGGAGGCAGAGTCCGCCCCGAGCAGTTCCATCAGGAGTTTCGAGCCCGTGACGATGTTGTCCGCGGATGCGGAGAACATGTCGTAGAAGCTCGTCTCCCTGGGGGTCAGACGAAAGCGCACGTGGGGTCCTCGGGATGCTTTGGATTCGGTCAGGCTGATGCTAGGCGCATCATCCGGCCACGGCTAACCGGCATTCTTCAGTGTCGCGCATCGGACACAGTGATCAGCATGGGCCCCCGGTCACGGTTCAGCTGAATTCGTTAGGATATACCCTCCAGGGGTATATAAAACGGCAGGGTAAAGGGAAAACGGGAGGCATCCATGAGCACCACCGAGACCACAGAGGCGACGGATCCCACAGAGGCGACGGACCCCACATCGATCGTCACCGACCACGACCGCGGCATACACGGCTACCACCACCAGAAGGCCGAGCACGTCAAGCGGCTGCGCCGGATCGAGGGCCAGATCCGCGGCCTGCAGCGGATGGTCGACGAGGACGTCTACTGCATCGACATACTGACCCAGGTCTCGGCGTCCACGAAGGCCCTCCAGTCGTTCGCGCTCCAGCTCCTGGAGGAGCATCTGCGGCACTGCGTCGCCGACGCGGCGGTCAAGGGCGGCGAGGAGATCGATGCGAAGGTCGAGGAAGCCACGAAGGCGATCGCCCGCCTCCTCCGCACCTGAGGTGACCCCACCTGACGTGGACTTCCGTCACCCCTTCCTTTTCACCGCTCTCCCGACCGGCCCCCTTCGCCCGTCACCCCCGGTGGTCGCCCTGCCGGGGGACGGTGGGGCGTTCGGCGGTGGCCGTCACCCTGACGTTGAGCACTTCGTCGATACGGTCCGCACTGAGCCGTTCCCCGATCGCCGCCGACGCCGCGATCATCAGCTCCCCGCACAGCTCGATCTCGGCAAGGGCCACACGGTCCTGATCGGTCCGAGTGCTGAGCGTCACCACGTACGTCACCTCTCACTGCCGTCGCCGACTTCCTAGCGTAGGGAGCGGACCACGCGCCGCGCATGGCACGGACGGACCATTTCGGCCCCGCCGGATGCCTACGCACCCCGACCGCGGCCCCGCCCCGACGCCACCACCCCGCTACCGCTGTCCCTGTTGGATCTTCCCGGTGTAGATGTCCCGATCATCCGGAAGCTGTACGGTGACCGGCGCCCCGAACCCGGACAGCAGCGTCGTCGACACCACCTGCACCGTCGGCCCCCCGTTGCCCCCGTTGGCGAAACTGAACCGGTGCCGCACCTTCCGCAGCCGCCCCGCCTCGTCCAGATACACGTCGAAAGGCACCGCGTTCGTACGGAACCCTCGCGCCGCCGCCGCCAGCGCCTCGCGTGATCCCGGCGAGGCGACCCGCGCTGCCCGCCCGATGTCCGCGGTCCCCCGGTAGTGCCGGACCACCACCCCGGCCAGCTCGCTCTGCCCCACGTACGTCACCTCGCGCGCCCCACGCAGAAGTTCGGCGGCGGCCATCGGATCGGTGGCTCCGCCGGTGACCAGATTGCCGTCCTCCAGGGCCGTCGTATCGACCCTGACCCACTTGCTGTCGGGCACTCCGGCGCCACGGTTCTTCATGTACAGCGCACCGGGGGCGAAAAGCTCGGTGATGGGACGGTGTTCCTCCTCGCCCGCGGCGTCCTTCGGCAGCACGAGCGTGAGCCGGCCGAGCTGCTTGCGGAAGTCGTACGCGCCTCGGCCGGTGATCGTCACCCGCGTCCCGCCGGCCGCGGTCTCCATCGACGTACGCACCTCGGCGGTTCCGCCGACGGTCCGCCCGCCTGGCTGATTCCCGCCCCTCCCGTCGCCCCCGGCGAGCACCTCGGCCGCCCGATGGACGACGTCGACGGAATCGGCCCCGCCCCGCTCGTCCGCGACGGCCCGGTCGCCGACGACACCACCACTGCCGCCACCGGCCGAGCATCCGGCGGCCGCCGCCATCACGCCCACCACGGCGAGGACGCAGACAGCGCGCGCCCCGCCTCCGGACCTGTGCTGCTGCACCACCATCGCCTGCCAACCCCCAACGACGTAACTGCTTGCCCGAGCACCCCGCCCACTTCGCATAACGACCACCCCTGTCCCCCGTCACGCCGTGCCCCCAGGCCTCACCGCCAGGTGGCCGTGCCAGTACCGTGGACGCGTGTACGACCAACACACCGACGAGGTCCCACCGGCCGCTCCCGGCGCGGCGACCCCACCCCCCACACACGAGCCGTTCACCATCGAACGCGGCTCGTTCTGCGTCGCCCGCTGCGGCTGCGGCTGGACCGGTCCGGCCCGCCGCTCCCGCGACCGCGCCCGCACGGACGCCGAAGAGCACTGCTCCGCCCCCTGATCACCGATCACCCCTCTGATCGCCGATCGCTTCCCCGACCGCCGATCACCTCCCCGATCGCTGATCACCCCGACCCGCGACGAGGCCATCACCCGGAGGTCCGATGAACCTGCCGAACCGGCGCACCCTGCTCACCGCGGGCGCGGCAACAGCCCTCGCCGGCGTCACCGCATGCAGCCCGGCCAACTCCAGTTCCGACTCGGGCTCCGGCAGCAGCCCTTCCACCACCACGACGCGCACCCCGTCGAAACCACCCGCGTCATCGGCCTCCGCCACCTCCCCGACGGGTCCGGCGAGCTGGTCCGCCCTCGCCAAGAGCCTCGAAGGCACCCTCGTACGCCCCGGCGACGCCACCTATCCGACCGCCCGTCAGCTCTACAACACCCGGTTCGACGACCAGAAGCCCGCAGCCGTCGCCTACGTCCGGCACGAGGCGGACATCCGTGAGTGCCTGGCCTTCGCCCGCCGCAGCTCCACTCCCGTCTCCATCCGCAGCGGCGGCCACTCCTACGCGGGCTGGTCGAGCGGCAACGGCCGCCTGGTCATTGACGTCTCGTCACTCGCTCGCGTCGACCGGGACGGCACCATCGGCGCGGGTGCCAAGCTCATCGACGTCTACCAGGGGCTCACCCCGCACGGCCTGACGATCCCCGGCGGCTCCTGCCCGACCGTCGGCATCTCCGGCCTGACCCTCGGCGGCGGCCACGGTGTCGCGTCCCGCGCGTACGGCCTGACCTGCGACAGCCTCACCGCAGCCACTCTCGTCACGGCCGACGGCACGACCGTGACCGCCGATGCCAAGCACCATCCGGACCTCTTCTGGGCGCTGCGCGGCGCGGGCAACGGCAACTTCGGTGTGGTCACCGAGCTGAAGTTCCGCACCCGCCCGGCCCCGCAGACCGTGATGGCGTACATGTCCTGGCCCTGGTCACGCGCCCAGTCCGTGATCGCGGCCTGGCAGGCATGGGGCCCGGACCAGCCGGACGAGATCTGGTCCTCCGCGCATCTGGCGGCCGGTCCGGGCGGCGGCAGCCCGACGGTGTCGGTCGCCGCGTTCAGCCTCGGCACCTATGACGACCTGCAGAATGCCGTCGACCGCCTCGCCGACCGGATCGGCGCATCGGCGACCTCGGTCTCGCTGCGCCGCCGCAGCTACCAGGACGCGATGCTCGTGTACGCGGGCTGCTCGGGCATCACCGACGCCCAGTGCCATCTGCCGGGAGCGACACCCGGCCGCACCCCGCAGGGCACGCTCCAGCGCGAGACGTACGCCGCCGCGTCCGACTTCTTCGACAGCTCTCTGTCCCCGGCGGGCCTGCGCGCCCTGCTCGACCGGGCCGAGGCGTTCACCCGGATCGGCGTGGGCCCGAGCGGTGGCGGCGGATCGATCGCGCTGACGGCGCTCGGCGGGGCGATCAACCGGGTCGACCCGGCCTCGACGGCCTTCGTCCACCGCCGCTCCCGGATGCTCGCCCAGTACATCGCTTCCTGGCGCCCCGGCACGGCCGGCACCGTCCAACAGGACTGGCTGAAAAACACTCACGCGGCGCTGCGGCGCTACGCGTCCGGGGCGGCGTACCAGAACTACACCGACCCGACGCTGAGCGACTGGCGGCAGGCGTACTACGGCACGGCGGCCGACCGGCTGACCCGTCTGAAGAAGCAGTACGACCCCGGGCGGCTGTTCACGTTCCCCCAGGCGCTGTGACGCGGGGGCGGCGGGCTGCGGAACGAACCCGCCCCGCCGCCCGCCGCCCCGGACCACCACGCCTGTATCGGCACCTGCGCCGATACAGGCGCCTCCCGCTACCGCCTACGCGGCCAGATCCTTCTCGCCGGCGCTGCCACCGGACCCCGGGCGCGGCTCGGGGATCCCGAGCGCCCCGCCCCGGCCCTCGGCCGTGGCCGGCACCGGTCGGCGCGACCGCACCAGCCGGCCCACCCGTTCCGACCGGGCGACGGCCGCCACCACCGGAGTCAGCAGCGCCATCGCGAGCGGCGCGAGCAGCAGCGCGGTGGCGGTGCCGAGCGCGAATCCGCCGATGACGTCGGTGGGGTAGTGGACCCCCATGTAGATCCGGCAGAACCCTTCCACCAGCGCGAGGGCGATCGCGGCGAACCCGAACTTGCGGTTGGCCACGAACAGCCCGACGGCCAGAGCCATCGCCATGGTCGCGTGGTCGCTCACAAAAGAGAAGTCGTCCTTCCCCGACACCAGGACGTCCAGCCCCTGATGGTCGCGGAACGGACGCGGCCGCTCCACGAAGCCCCGGATCGGAATGTTGACGAGCAGGGCGATGCCTGCGGCGAGCGGTGCCCAGACGATCCCGGCGACAGCCGTCACCGAGTCCTCGGCCGTGCCGCGCCGGCGAACGCACCACCAGCACCACAGGACCACCAGGACCATGCCGAGCATGATCCCGTACTCGCCGACGAACTCCATGACCCGGTCGAACCAGGTCGGAGCGGACCTCGCGAGCCCATTGATGTCGTAGAGCAGGCTGACGTCGGGGTTCGACCCATCCAGTGCGAGTCCAGCCATCTGCTGCGGCCCCTTGCCTTGTCTGCTGCCGCGGTGCACACCCGTGTGCACCGCTTATGACGAACCCCCGTGTTCGGTTCGACCACTGCTTCGGTCGCTACTTCGATCCCGCGGCGATCGCTCCTGCGTGATGCGTGTGACTGTGCCGGTCAGTGCCGCATGGTCAGTGCGCATGCTGTCCCAGTCCAGGGAACGACACGCTCCGGGCGTACGTTCCACTCTCCACCGAATGATCACCATGACGTTATCGAAGAGTGACTCATCGTCGCAGCTCAGGGCCCAGGCTTCACAGAGAGTTCCGGCCATGTCCGACGCCGCGTCATACCGTCGGCAGCACAGTCGGAAGCGCCGCGGCCCCGTCCTTCGTGACGCGTGTCGCACCGAAGTAGTCGGGCGTATCGATCTTGTCGAACCGGATCACGGCGCCGGTGTACGGCGCATTGATCATGTACCCGCCGCCGACGTACAGCCCGACGTGATGGATCGCCCGGGAGTTGGTCAGGTCGTCCGAGAAGAACACCAGGTCACCGGGGAGCAGCTCGTCCCGTGACGGGTGCGGCCCGGCGTTGTACTGATCGTTCGCCACACGCGGCAGCTCGATGTCGACGGTCCGGTACGCGGCCTGCGTCAGCCCGGAGCAGTCGAACCGTCCGCCCTGCTCGGCCGTGCCGTTCCCGCCCCACAAGTACTTCTTACCGAGCTTGTTCTGCGCGAAGTAGATCGCCCCGGCCGCCTGCCGTGACGGCTCGACCCGCCCGACCGGCCGGGCGAAGCTCTTCTCCAGGGACCGGATGATCTTGACGTAGTTCTGCGTCTCGGAGATCTGCGGTACGCCGCCCGCCTTGATCACCCGGTACGCACCGGCGTTGTACGCGGCGAGCATGTTGTCGGTGCGATCCCCCGGCACCTTCTTCACGTACCCGGCGAGTTCGCAGTCGTAGCTGGCGGCGGACGGGATCGCGTCGGCCGGATCCCATACGTCCCGGTCCCCGTCGTTGTCCCCGTCGATCCCGTGACCGGCCCAGGTCCCGGGGATGAACTGCGCGATGCCCTGAGCGTCGGCCGGGCTCTGGGCCCTGGGGTTCCATCCGCTCTCCTGGTAGAGCTGGGCGGCCAGCAGCGCGGGGTTGATGGCCGGGCAGAGGTTGCCCCACTTCTGGACGAGCGGCTGGAACTTCGCCGGCACTGCTCCCTTGGCCAGGCCGACGGCCCCGTTGCTGCCGGCGCTGCCGAGGCCGGCGGCAGCGGAGTACGTACCGACGACGAGCAGCGCCATGAAGCACACGGCCAACCCGATGCCGATCCCACCGACCACCCAGAATTTGCGCACCCCTCAACCATCCCCCATCGGGGCAGGGTTCAAGGGCCGTTTCGCGGGTGTGTGCGAGTTGTCCGGATCACCACCGTCATCGGAGCCGTCGCTGTCGCTGATCAGGCATCAGGACGCCCCGGTGGACCAGTAGTCGGAGCGGACGTGGGGACGGGGCAGCGGGTAGACACCTTCGTACGACGGGCCGTTCGGCTCGGAGGCGGAATCGGTGACCTCCGACTCCTTCACGCAGGGGCTGTCCGACTCGAAGAACGCCTGCCCCTTTCCGCGGAAACTCAGACTCAGGCCGAACCCGGACTTCGTCTGTGCGTAGACCGCCGGGAACTCCTTGTCGTTGTTGATCCCCTTGATCCGGTAGTCGTTCTTCCGCCAGAACTTCTCCACCAGGTCCAGGAATTCCTCGCGCCGCTCGGCCGACACGATGGTCATCACCGTGCGCCTGCGGGTCACATCGCAGCTTCCCGTGGTCGTCGGGCCGTGCGCCCACTGCACCTCGGGCTCGATGGCCTGCAGCACGGCGTCGAGCATGTCGTCGGACCGGTCGGCGGCTCCTTGCATGTCGATGGTGCCCTTCTTCCCTCCCGCTCCGGTCGTCCGCAGGGGATCGTTCGCACAGCCGGACAGCGAGAAGCCGAGAGCCAGGGCCACCGCAACGATCTGGAACATTCGCTTCATCGCTGTTCCTCCATCTTGAGCCGGCTGGAGTGGCCCGACACGATCAGAGCGATGCTGTCCGCCGCCATGGCGTCCCGTACCGGATCAAAGTACTGGGAGTGCGCCTCGCCACTCAGGCCGTGGCTGCTGATCACCGGCGGCCCATCGGCCACGGGGAAACGCCTGGCCCCGAATGCCTTGCTCGCCGGGTCCTTGCCGAACCACAGATCGTCGTCCCCCGGGTCGGCCAGATCCCCCGCGAGGTACGCCCCGGCGGGCCCCGCCAGCACCAACCCCACGGCGCCCACGGCCGACTGCAGCTTGGACGGAAGCTTGGTCACCGGGTCGTTCGCCGCGGCTCCGACAAAGACATGGCCGGCGCCCACCCCGAGGTCCACGGCATGGTCCACGCCCACCCCGGGACTGCCGACCAGGATGATGTCGTCGACCCCCGGAATCCCACCGAGGCGCTGCGTCGCCGCGCCCACCGTCCGCGAACCATGGGAATGCCCGATGGCCGTCAGATGGGGATCCTTGTTCTGATTGGTGGCTGCAATGCCGCCCATGAAGTCGCTGTAGGCGGCACCGCCCTTCACCGCCCGGCCGTCGCCCATGACCGCCAGGCTCCCCAGCCCGTCCGGGGTCTGCGGCGCGTCGTAACCGAGCCAGACGATCGCCGCACTGGACCGGTCGTACCCCTGGGCACCGATCGCCGTGTCCCGGGCCCGCTTGAGGTCGTTCTTCGCGAACTCCTCGTCGAGGGAGGTATTCAGCCCCGGCACATACGCCGACACATTCCTCGACATGTCCGGATTCCCGTACGAGACGATCGCCCGCCCGTTGCCTTCGTTCCCGATACCGAGCAGGAATATCGGCGGCTGCTTCCCGTTCTCCATCAGCTGCCGGTCGATCTCCCGCAACCCCGCCAGCTGCTTCTTCGACTTCGCGTCGTCCTGACCCTCCATCTTCCCGATCAGGTCACGCAGGTTGTCACGGTTGACCGTGTCCCGCGTCGCCGCCGGGATCCCGTCCAGATTGCCTATCCGGTCCGGGGACACCGCGAGGTACTGATCCCGCTGATCCTGCGTCAGCCCGTCCCACCACGCCTTGTGCCCGGCCGGAGTGGCATTGTGCGGGATGCGGGCATTGAGGTACGACCTCCGTAGCCATGAGCGCGCCGACCAGAGCGACGACCACCAGGACCGTCCGCAGATACTCCATCGCGCTCTGGCCGCGGTCCCGGCGTGACGTGATCGACCGTAGAGGAACGAACGGCTTGCGCGGGCCGCGCTGTTCGATACCGAGTTCGAACCACGCGCGTAGACTTCGATGAAAAAGAAGAACGGCGACGACGATCGGCATCACCAGTTGAGGCACACCTTGGCCGTCGCCGCCGTCGCCGCTCAGCGATGCCAGCGCGCCCAGGGCGAGCCAGACATGTACAGCGAAAAGACCACGCCAGATCCAGACGCCACCGGTTCGCACATACAGCGACAGTACGAACCCGGTAGCGCCCGGTAATGCCGCGTACAACAGCATCCCCAGCAACCGGCCGTCCACCGCATCGACCGAGGACGCCACCGTCAGCACGTCGATCGCGCCCACGACAGTGACAACGAAGATCACGCGGACGAGGATCAGCACCGCTTGCAGAACACTCGGCAGCGGCCGCCTGCCCGGACGGGCCATCACCACGCCCGCACCAGCGCCACCCGGAACCGCTAACCCTTGTATTCCAGACACGGCAAGTCCCCTACCTCGTGAGTGGGTGCAGTGATCAGCGGCCGGTCCGCATCTCCACGTATGCGACCACACAGGCACCGGGCAGGGCATGGGCCCCAGGACCCAAAATGAGTCTCAAGTTCCGCAACGTCAGGAAGCGCCGGCCGACCAGAAGTCGGAGTGGACGTTGGGACGGGGGAGGGGATAGACGTCCTCGTAGGCGGGACCGTTGGGCTTGGTGGTGGACTCGACTACCTCCGACTCCTTCACGCAGGGGCTGTCGACTTCGAAGAAGGCCTGGCCTTTGCCGCCGATGCTGAGGGTGACACCAAAGCCGTCTTTCGTCTGGGCAAAGATCGCTGGGACGTCGACATCATTGTTGATCGCCTTGATTCGGTATCCGATCTTGCGCCAGAATCGATCTACGACGCCCAGGAAGCTGCCTCGACGCTCCGCCGATACGATGGTCATTACGGTGCGCCTTCGAGTCACATCACAACTGCCCGTAGTGGTCGGGCCATGAGCCCATTGAACCTCCGGTTGAATCTCTGTCAACACAGCATCAAGAATGCCATCGGCGTGGTCCGCTGCTTCTTGCATGTTCATATCTGTCCTCTCGCCATCGCTTACACAGCCGGAGATCGGCGCACACAGTAGTAGTGCCATCACGATGGCCAGAGAGCGGCGACTCATCGGTACTCCTCCATCTTGATTTTGTGGGAGCGCCCGGCAGCAACCAGAGCGATACTTTTCGCCGATACCGCATCCCTTTCTGGATCAAAGTACTGAGAGTGCGCATCGATTGAAATCCCATTACTGCCGATCAGTTGCGGGCCGTCACCTACCGGAAAGCGCCTCGCACCAAACTCCCGACTAGCCGGGTCCTTGCCGAACCAGAGATCGTCATCTCCTGGGTCGGCGAGATCTCCAGCGACATGGGAAACGGATGGCCCTCCAGCGATCAACCCCACCGCACCGACAACAACTTGCTGCTTGGAAGGAAGCTTGGTCACCACGTCGTTGTCGGCCGCCCCGACGAAGACGTGATCCTTCCCGACTCCGAGATCCTCAGCATGGTCCACACCGACACCGGGACTGCCGACGAGGACGATGTCATCCACTCCGGGAATCCCGTCACCTTGCTGCGTGGCAGCTCCAACAGTGCGCGAACCATACGAGTGCCCAATGGCCGTCAGGTGCGGGTCCTCGTTGTCGTTCGTAGCCATCAGCCCCTCCATGAAACCGTTGAATGCGCGACCACCCCTTTCAGCCCTGTCGTCGCCCATTACCGCTAGGCTCCTCAGTCCGTCCGGTGACTGCGGTGCGTCATATCCAAGCCATACGATCGCCGCACTGGAAGCATCGTGGTCAATGGTGCCGATCGCCGTGTCTCGAGCACGCTTAAGATCCCCCTTCGCAAAATCCTCATCCAGGGAAGTATTCAGCCCCGGCACATAGGCCGACACATTCCTCGACATGTCCGGATTCCCGTACGAGACGATCGCCCGCCCATTCCCCTCATCCCCGATCCCCAGCAGGAACATCGGCGGCTTCCGGTCATCGTGCAGTTGCCGGTCGATCTCCCGCAGTCCCGCCAACTGCGTCTCCGCCTTGCCCCCCTCCTGTCCCTCCAGCTTC
The DNA here is from genome assembly GCF_040608395.1 of Streptomyces sp. NPDC005181. NCBI lineage: Bacteria > Bacillati > Actinomycetota > Actinomycetes > Kitasatosporales > Streptomycetaceae > Streptomyces > Streptomyces sp. NPDC005181. Next base: position 20,313 of record NZ_JBEXID010000002.1, on the reverse strand, counting down.
CCGATCAGCAGCTGAAGGTTGTCCCGGTTGGCGGCATCCCGTACCACCGCCGGGATCCCGTCCAGGTTGCCGATCCGGTCCGGGTACACCGCGAGGTACTCCTCACGCTGTTCCTGCGTCAGCCCGGCCCACCACGCCTTCCGTTCGGCCGGGCTCGCGTCGTACGGGATGGCGTCTTTCAGGTATCCGCGCGCCGCTCCCCGTACGGCTGCCGCGTCCGCCGCCGCGTCCGTCCAGGTGGCGTCGGGGACCTTCAGACCCTCCTCGGCCTTCAACTTCCGCAGGATCCGCGTGTACCGCCAGTCGATCTCCGTGGCCGTCCGTACGGCCTTCTCCACCCGGTCCGCGATGTCCTGCGCCTTTGCCGCGTGCGGGTTGGGTGCGACGAGCCCCGAGGACGGCAGCAGTCCCGGTGGTCCTCCTCCGGTCGCTGTCCCGCCCGGCAGCGGCTTGCCGTCGATCAGGCTCTCGCCGGCCTCCGGGTATGTCACCGACCCGTTCGCGTGCACCGTGAGCTTCAGGGCGTCCGCGTCGTCCAACGCCGTTTGCAACGCCCGCTGTTGGGCCCGCATCTCGTGCGCCAGGCTGTTCAGTGCGGTACGGAGCAGACCGCACTCCGTGTACACGTACTGGAAGTTCCGGCTCAGCTGCTGCAGCCGCGTCATCGCCGCATCGGCCGCCTCGCCCTGCTGCGTACCGTGCAAGCCCTTCATCAGCTGCCTGTCGATACTGTCCCGGCCCGCGTCGGCCCGGTTGCTCGCCCGGCCCCATCCGTCGGCCGCGCCCTCGAGCTCGGCGCACTTCAGGTCGCGCAACTGCGACCACGTGAGCGTCGAAGTCACTGCCCACCACCGCGCGCCGCCACCGGTGCGAAGGACTGCCGCACGGCCTCGTCCGTCTCGCCCTGGGCGCGAGCGACGTCCCGCAGTTTCCCGGCGAGGCTCCGGCACTCCCCGCGGGCGGCTTCGATCCGCCGCTCCCACGACTCGCGTACGGCGCCCAGTTCGGCCAGTGCGTCCAGCCCGGCGGTCCCCGTCACAACGCCCTCATGCGCGGTATTCAGCTCGGACTTCACCGGTCCCAGCTGCGTGTGCAGCGCCTCCGCTCCCCCGGCGGCCCGCATCCAGGGCCCATCGCTGTGCTTCAGCTCATCCCTGCCACCACCGCCGTCTCCCCCCGCCCCGCCCAGATCACTCAGCCTCTGCCTCTGCCCGCCCACCACGGCCACGCCGCTCACCCCGCTCCTTGATCGTGGAGCGGCACTGTGCCAAATCCGGCGCGCCCGACATGCCGACCGCAGCAGCCCGCGGGGCGGGCGTACGGCCCTGAATCCCAAGGCCCTGCCGCCCGCCTCACCCCCAGCAGGATTCACTCGAATGGTGGGCCCTCGGACCAGGGCGACGACCCGAACGCGGGCCTCTGTCGAGCAGAACGACCTTGGCGACAAGCGATCACATTCGAGGCCGTCACAAGGCCCTGCTCAAGGGTCCGTTCGAGGTCAGATCGAAAAAAACACATCTGGCCCACATAGGCCCAGTCAACGCCAATAACACACATTTCTCATGGTTTCATCTCGCCATGGAGGAGATCAGATGATGACTGGAGACCGACGGCAGGACACGTACAAACAGGCGGCCACGTCGCGGCGGCGCGTGCTGGCCGCTGCCGCACTGGCACCGGTGCTGGCCGGGGCGGGGGCAGGGCCGGCCGCCGCTCGCGCGGTGTCCGCCGGGGCGGCCGGGGCCTGGCCTCACAGGCCGGTCAAGCCGGTGACCACCACCGAGTCGGACTGGGCCGGTGTAGCGCAGGAGCTGGGTCGTCGCGGCAGCATGCTGCGAGGAACGACGTACCACACAGCCTTCCCCCGCAGAGATCTTCACGTGATCTCCGACGGCGTCACCATCACACCGGCGCTCGCACTGGGCACGCACGTGGCCTTCGTCCGTTACGCCGACGGCAGCACGATGGTCATGGGCGATGTGGCGGTCACCGAGGACGAACTGCAGCAGGTGACCGACGCCTTTCAGGCGAACGGAATCTCGCAGACCGCGCTCCACAAGCATCTGCTTGCCCAGAGCCCCGACATCTGGTGGACCCACGTCCACGGACACGGCTACGACGCAGTGGCCCTGGCGCACGGCCTGCGCGCGGGATTCGACCTCACCGGGACCCCGCCGCCAGTACCGACCGGCCAGCCGGTCCCCATCGACCTGGACATTGACGGAATCGAGGCCGAGCTGGGCGCCAAGGGTTCCATCGACGGTCTGGTCTACAAGGTCGTCTTCTCCCGCCGCGAGACGATCTGCGACGGGCATCTGGTGCTGCCTCCCGGTCTGGGGTCGACCAGCGCATTCATCTTCCAGCCGCTGGGTGGCGGCCGGGCCGCGCTCAGCGGCGACTGCGTCATGCTCGCCGATGAGGTCCAGAACGTACTGGGGGCCCTGCGGAGCGGCGGGATCAAGCTCGTCGAGCTGCACAACCACCACTTGTCGGAAAACCCCCGCCTGTTCTTCACCCATTTCTGGGCCGTGGACGACGCCGTCAAGCTCGCCCAAGGGCTGCGCCCCGCGGTGGATGCCACCAACGTCGCGCCGGCCGGCTGAACGACAGGGCAGGGAGCGGGTTGTTCTCGGGGGCCCGCTCCCGACGTCCCTGCGCAGGAGCCTTCGGCATCACCGGGGCGGGCACTTCATCTGGGGCAATTACCCCGGAGCAGCGCGCGCCCCGGTGGACAACGGGTACCTATCACCCGTTCATCCCACTGGGTCAATGAAACACCCATTAGATCCCTTATCTGGAGCTCCGTATGGAACCAGTCGCCACCCCACGGAACTGCCCGTTCGACTATGCCGAGGCCCTCGAATTCGACCCGCTGCTCAGGCAGCTGCAGTCCGAAGAACCCGTTGCCCGCATCCGGCTGCCCCACGGCGACGGAGAGGCATGGCTCGTCACCGGCTACGACGACGTGCGCACGGTGACCACCGACCGGCGTTTCAGCCGCAGCGCCATCATCGGCAAGAACTTCCCGCGCATGACTCCTGAACCCATCGTTCAGGACGAGGCGATCAACGTCATGGACCCGCCGGCCAGCAGCCGCCTGCGGAGCCTGATCTCCAAGGGTTTCGCGCCGCGCCACATGGAACGCATGCAGGTTCGCACCCAGCATGTGGTGGATGAGCTGCTGGACCGTATGGAGAAGCACGGTTCCCCCGCCGACCTCTTCGAGCACCTGGCGGCCCCGCTGCCCCTGACCACCATCTGCGAGGTCCTCGACATTCCCGAGGCCGACCGCTCGCAGCTGCGTGCCCACGCGCGGACCATGATGGACACCACCATCGACAACCGGGACGACGCCGTCCGGGCCAAGGCCGACCTCCGCGCCTACTTCACGACGCTGACGGCGGACCGGCGCGAGAACCCGGGGGACGACCTGATCAGTGCGCTGGCCACCGCCCGCGACGGGGATGAGCTCCTCAACGACCAGGAACTGACCGTCATGGCCATGGTCCTGCTCATCACCGGCCAGGACACCACCACGTACCAGATCGGGAACATCGCCTACACCCTGCTCACCCGGCCCAAAGAGCTCGCCATGCTGCGCGAGCGCCCCGAGATGCTCCCGCAGGCCATCGAGGAGCTGTTGCGCTTCATCCCCTTCCGCAAGGGCGTCGGCATCCCCCGCGTCGCCATGGAAGACACGGAACTGAGCGGGGTGAAGATCCGAGCAGGCGACATCGTGCACGTCTCCTACCTGACGGCCAACCGCGACGGCCGGAAGTTCGACCGGCCCGACGAGCTGGATCTGGAACGAAACGGTCCGTCCCACATGACCTTCGGCTGGGGTGGCCATCACTGTCTCGGCGCCCCGCTCGCCGCCACGGAACTCCAAGTCGCACTCGGAACCCTTCTGGAACGCTTCCCGGACCTCAGGCTGGCGAAGCCGGCCGAAGAAGTGCGGTGGAACAAGACGTCGATCTGGCGCTATCCGCTCGCACTTCCCGTCACCTGGTGACGTCGATATCTCAGCAAGCCATCGAGCCCTTCCGCCCGGCAACGAGGGCGGCGCCGATCGGGTGAAGCAGCGCCACAACGGCACGCGGACACCGGCGGGGCCGCCCCGCCGTGCGTGATGCCCCCGCACGGCGCGGTGCGTCCCGCCCTGTCACGGGCCGCACCGCCAAGGGCAGCGGAACGGGACGTGCGCGGGCCGGACAGTACCCGGCTCCGGGGCCCGCGCGCCGTCACCGGGGAAAGGGCTGTCATCGGCCCCGGAAGGGGCTGTGACCGGCCCGGCGCCACCCCGGGAGACCGGCAGGACCCGGAACGATCGGGGCCGCCCCGACAGCGCGTTCTGCCCGAAATGCGACCCTCATCCGCCTGCCGTAGCGTGATGCGAGGGCCAGCCAAGGTGTGGCGGAAAACCCTCTGTCCATACGGCGAGAACTTGGTCATTCGTCGGTCGGCCCGTCCGCGCCCACTCCAGGGGCATCGCATCTCGGCACCGCAACCACCAACGACCCGCTTCGCGCAATTCCGCGCGTACCGCGCCGCAGTGGCGGCCGTCCGCCGGCGGATGTCCCGGATCTGTTCAGGGCTCGGCCGTGTGGACCACCGTCCGCTAGGAGGAGATCCATGGCGGTACTCTGCAAGCCGGCAATCGCAGTTCCCGAGTACGTCATCACCAAAGACGAAACACTCGAACTGGCACAACGGTTGCACGGTGACCATCCGCAGCTCAGTCTCGTCCTGCGTCTGATCGAGAACACCGGTGTGCAGAAACGGCACCTGATCCAGCCGATCGAAAAGGTGCTGGAGCACCCGGGGTTCGACGCCCGCAGCATCGTCTACGAGGCGCAGACCAAGGACCGGGTGCCGGCTGTCGTCCGCCAGGCACTCGACCAGGCGGAACTCGAGCCGTCACAGATCGACTTGATCATCTACGTGTCCTGCACCGGCTTCATGATGCCTCCGCCGACTGCCTGGCTCATCGGCAAGATGGGCTTCCGGCCGGAGACACGACAGATGCCGATCGCCCAACTCGGCTGCGCCGCAGGCGGCGCAGCCGTGAACCGGGCCCACGACTTCTGCACGGCGTACCCCGACGCCAACGCCCTCATCATCGCCTGCGAGTTCTGCTCGCTGTGCTACCAGCCCACCGATCTGGGTGTGGGATCCCTGCTGTCCAACGGTCTGTTCGGCGACGGGATCGCCGCCGCAGTGGTACGGGGCCGCGGCGGCACCGGGATCCGCCTGGAACGCAACGGCTCGTACATCATTCCGGACACCGAGGACTGGATCTCCTACGCGGTCCGGTCCACGGGCTTCCACTTCCAGCTCGACAAGCGCGTACCCGGGACCATGGAGCCACTCGCCCCGGCCCTCAACGCCGTGGCGGAGCAGCACCAATGGAACGCCAGCAAGCTGGACTTCTACATCATCCACGCGGGCGGTCCGCGCATCCTGGACGACCTGAGCCGCTTCCTCGACGTGCCGCCCGAGGCGTTCCGCTTCAGCCGGGCGACGCTCACCGAGTACGGCAACATAGCCAGCGCGGTGGTACTCGACGCACTGGCCCGCATGTTCGACGAGGCGTCAACTCTCCACGGCCACCGCGGCATGATGGCCGGCTTCGGGCCCGGCATCACCGCCGAGATCTCCCTGGGGACCTGGACCTCGGAGCCCGAGGCAGAGGGCTGAGCCGCACAACAGCACGTTGTGCACGCCCGGCAGCGTGACCGCGGCTCCGGCGCACCACCTCCGGCCCCCGGCCCTCAGGCGCTGTCCGCAGCCCGAGGGCCGGGGGCAGTGGTTACGGGACAGCCCGTGATCCGCTCCAACCGCAGCCCCGCACCAGCGCCCGTGCCGCCGGAATCCGGCCGGTCCCGATGGGCTACATTCACCGGCCATGACATGACCGTCCGATGCCGTCCCGAGCAGTCCTCGATCGCTCGCGCGGGCCGCACAGATACTCATAGGGCTGTACGCCCTGCTCGACCCCATGCGACCGAGGCTCTTCGACGCAACCGACCACGGGCTCTTCTACTCCCGCTACGTGTCGGCTTCCTTCCTCGTGGGGCTCGCCACGCTCGTCACCTTCCTCCTCTGGTTCCGCCGATGCCGGTACAACGCCCAGGCGCTGTCGGTCGGCCCGTTCGCCCACACACCGGGCTGGGCGGTGGGCGCCTGGTTCACGCCGGTGCTGATGTGGTGGCGGCCCCGTCGTATCGCTCTCGACATCCACCGGGCCGTCGGTCACGACCCCGCCCCGGAGACCACCGTCGCCCTCATCAACGCCTGGTGGGCGACGTGGATCGCGCACATGACCGCAGCGGTCATCGCCACCCGCAGGGACTACGCCGACTCCGTAGCCCTCTCGGTAACAGCGCAGGTGCTGTATCTGATCGCCGCGGTACTCGTCATCCTGGTCATCCAGCGGATCACCGCCGCGCAGACGAGGGCCGTCGCCACATACGTACCGGCCGAGTCGCCGGCTGCCTGACCGCCCTGCAACGGTTTGGCTCGCGACCACGCCGGGAGCACTGAACTACCAAGGGCCGTGCGGCTCTACCCGCTTCGAGATCGCCGTCCGGACATCCCGAGCCCGCCAGGTCCGGCGACACGGAACCGACCGTCCTCGGTACATGTTCAGTCGCGCGGGAGCCGCATCGCCAGGCCGTCGAGGACGACTTCCAGGCCGTAGGCGAACTTGGTTTCGCGAATCTCGACGGGGTCGAGAGCCACGGGGGCGGCGTAGGCGTCGGCGAGGTGGTCGTGGCCGGCCGCGGCCCGCTGGGCGGCAGGCATGAGGCGGGCGATGAAGGCTGCTTCGGTCTCGCCGGAGCGGGCGACCGTGGTGAGCCAGGCCGCCTCCGTGGTGCTCATGCCGATGACGTAGGACAGGACGGTGTCGATCGCACGGCTCGGCTCGGGAAAGCCGGCGGCCGTGAACAGGACGGCCAGTCGCTCGGAGAAGGACATGAGGTTGGGGCCCAGGTAGGCGAGGCCCGCCTGACCGAGGACCGAGGACAGCCACGGGTGGCGCAGGGCGGTCGCCCGGAAGGACCGGGCGGCCTCGGTGGCGGCGGCGCGCCAGTCGGCGCTGTCGGCCTTGGGGTCTCCCCGGACGAAGTCCGGGGAGGGGACGGTGATCTCGGCGGCGACCTCGTCCACCGCGAGCTCCATCAGCTCGTCCTTGGTCGCGACGTGCCGGTAGAGGGAGGTCGCGCCGGCGTTCAGGCGGGCACCGAGCTTGCGCATGCTCAGCGCTTCGATGCCCTCGGCGTCCAGCATGGCGATCGCCTCGCGGACGATCGCGGCCCGGCTGAGTGCGGGCTGGTCGGGCGCGGGCTGCTGCCGGGCCCACACGGACGGGATCGGGTTCGTCTTGGCGGCCATGACCCTCCTTCAAGGCGTACAGCGTTCGCATTCAGCGTACAGGAAGGGACCTTGCGAACGCCGTACTCACGTGCGTACAGTGTTCGCATCGCAGGAACATCGTGCGCAGGCCGAGAGGAAACCCCATGGAAACCCGTAATCCGCGCCGCTGGTGGATTCTCCTCGTGCTGTGCCTCAGCACGCTGATCCTGGTGGTCGACAGCATGGCGCTGACCGTCGCGGTGCCGTCGATGACCGAGGACATCGGCGCGAGCGCCCAGGACATCCAATGGATCCTCGACTCCTACATCCTGGTCTTCGCCGGGCTCCTGCTCACCTCCGGCAGCCTCGGCGACCGGTTCGGCCGCCGGAAGATCGTGATCATCGGCCTGTTGCTCTTCGGGGCGGCATCGCTGGCCGCGACCTTCTGCGCGAACCCCGGCGAGGTGATCGCAGCGCGGGTCGCGATGGGCGTCGGCGGAGCGCTGATCATGCCCTCGACGCTGTCGATCCTCATCACCGTCTTCGACGAGGAGGAACGCCCCAAGGCGATGGCGGCGTGGGGCTCGGTGTCGATGCTCGGCCTGGTCGGCAGCCCGGTGCTCGGCGGCGTACTGATCGACCACTTCTCCTGGCACTCGATCTTCTTCATCAACGTCCCGGTCGTGGCGCTGGCCGTCCTGGCGGCCCTCATCCTCATGCCGGAGTCGAAGGGGCCGTGGCAGAAGCCCGACCCGATCGGAGCGGTGCTGTCCGCGGTCGGCATGACCGCCCTGATCTGGTGGATCATCGAGCTCCCCCAGCACGGCGCCTTCGGCGGCCGCTCGGCAATCACCCTGGCCGTCGCGGTAGTCGCCCTCGGCGGGTTCGTGGTCTGGGAGAACGTCACCCCCGCGCCGATGGTGCCGCTGGTCCTGTTCAAGCACCGCAACTTCAGCGGCGGTTCGCTCTCGCTGACCCTCGTGCAGATCGGCAACGGCGGCCTGCTGCTGGTGCTCACCCAGTACCTGCAGTTCGTGCTCGGCTATTCGCCGGTCAAGGCGGGCCTCGCGTTCGTGCCGCTGGCCGTCGCCGCGCTGATCGGCAACGCCGCCGGCGCCGGGCTCGCCGCGAAGATCGGCAACCGCTTCCTGGTGCTGGGCGGGATGCTCGTCATGGCCTCTTCCTTCGCGCTGCTGACCACCGTCTCGGCAGACTCCGGCTTCACCGTCCCGGCGGTCGCGCTCGGACTGCTCGGCCTCGGCGCCGGCCTCGCGATGCCGGCCGCGGTCGGCGCGCTGATGGGCACCATCCCGGCGGAGAAGGCTGGCGTCGGCTCGGCCCTGAACGACACCATCCAGCAGGCCGGTACCGCGCTCGGCATCGCCATCCTCGGCTCGCTCCTGACGAGCGGCTTCCGCAGCGAGATGCCCGCCGACGCACCCGAGCAGGCCAAGCAGTCGATCGTCGGCGCACTGGCCGCCGCCAACGGCGACACCGCGCTGGTCCACGCCGCCGGGGAAGCCTTCACCGCCTCGATGTCGACCACCTTCACCATCAGCGCGATCGGTGTCCTCGCCGCGGCCCTCCTGGCCACCCTGGTCATGCGCGACGCCAAGCCCGAGCCCGCCGCAGCCCGGGCGGACGAGGCCGAACTCATCGCCTCCTGACCTCGCCAAAGCACGGTGCCCACCAGCGGGGCCTCATCCGCTTCACCGGATGAGGCCCCGCTACGCGTGCCCCCTCTCTTCCTCCGCCTTCGCTGCACACTCCACCCAGAGCAGCTTCCCGCCCTGCCCCGGCAGGCCACCGCGCATCGGGTACGCACCCCAGCTGTCCGCCCAGAGAGTGACCAGATAGAGCCCACGCCCACGCTCGGCAAGCTCCGCCGGTGCCTCCGCGCTCCATTCGAACGGGGCCGGGATGTGCGGGTTGGTGTCCCAGACGCTCAGCCTGATCCGATCCCGCCCGGCGTCGCGCAGACGTAGGGAGTACGGGCCCGTGGAGTGCAGGTAGGCGTTGGTGACCAGCTCGCCCGCCAGGAGTTCCGCGGTCTCGGTGAGCCCGCTCATGCCGTGTACGCGCAGGACGGAACGGAGGGTGGTACGGGCTACGCCGGGGGCACGGGGATCCTGTGGGAGTTGGAGGGTGTACGTCCAGGGCGGCGTTACGGTGGCCAGAACCATGGAAGTCTCCGATCGCGGAGGGAAGTTGGATCGTGCGTTTCTGGTTGCCCGGTGACGAGGCCGCTCCGTCGAGCGGGGTACTTCCGGGCGGACGGCCTGGACCTCAAGCTAGCGGCTCACCGCATAAAGTATTTGCCCGATCGACAATTGCTTGAGAGAAGCACTCGTGTGAGTGACGCCATCACCACTGTGTCCAGCAAGGAGAGTTGACGCATGGCGCTCAGAGGCAATCCCAGCGTCCGGCGACTACGCCTCGGGACCGAACTGCGCAGGTTGCGAGATCGCGCAGGGCTCACCGCCACTGAGGGCGCGCGCCTGCTCGGCATCAGCCAGGCCCAGCTCAGCAACATCGAGGCGAGCCGTTTCGGTGTGAGTCCGGAGCGACTGCGTGCCATGGCTCGCAACTATCGCTGCTCAGACACCGCTTACATCCAGGGATTGCTGGATCTCGCCGGGGAGCGCACGCCCGGCTGGTGGGAGACGTTCCGCGAGGTCCTGCCCGCTCCTCTGCTGGACATCGCCGAACTGGAGCACCACGCAACCGGACTGCAGTCCGCCAATACTGCCCATATCCCGGGCCTTCTCCAGACCACGGACCACGCTCGCGAGATCTTTCGGCAGGTCGTACCCGAGTTCTCCCGTTCGGACATCGAACACCGAGTGAACCACCGGCTCCAGCGACAGGCCATCCTCTACCGCACAGCTTCGCCGCCGTACCAAGCGGTCATCCACGAAGCAGCGCTCCGCGTACCGGTCGGTGGCACGACCATCGCCAAGGCCCAGCTGCGCCATCTACTGGAACAGAGCGAGCGCGAGCACATCACGATCCAGGTGATCCCGTTCGCCATCGGCGCCTATCCCGGATCAGGCCAGACAATCCTGTACGTACGCGGATCGGCACCCCGACTCGACACCGTCTCCCTGGACCAGTCGCACGGCCCCGCTCTGGTGGACGCCGAGGCAGAGCTGGAGGCTTACCGCCTCCTCCTGGCCCGCATGGAGGCGGTCGCACTGACACCGGCCAAGTCCCGTGACTTCATCCATAGCCTGGTCAACGAGCTGTGAAGGAGCCCACCATGCCCTCGCACCAGTGGCAGAAGTCGTCGTACTGCGGACAGGGCGAGTCCTGCGTACACGTCGCCGCCCACGACAACACGATCAACGTCACCGAGAGCAGCGACCCCACCGGCGCGATACTCCGCACCACCCCCACCGCCTGGGCCGCCCTCCTCCGAAGCGTCAAGGACGGCACCAACCATGGCTGACCGGGACGTAGCCGCCGACCTCACCTGGGTCCGCGCCGCTCCCGAGGGTGAAGAGGGCCCCGGCCCCTGGATCGAGCTCGCCTTCGGCCCGGACGAGCTCGTCCACCTTCGAGAGACCGGCGACCCGACCACCATCGTCACGACCACCCGGACGAAATGGGAGGCCTTCACCAAGGGCGTCATCGCCGGCGAGTTCGACCACTTCGCCGCACTCGACAACCAGGGCCCGGCCACCCTGTCCTGACCGCTCGGCGCCGGCCTGTCGGACCGCACGAGCCGGTGTGCTCCCGCCAACTCACCGGCTGCTTCTCCGGAACCGTTCGGAACTGTTCGCTGCTCGCCCGACCGGCCGGCGTTCGCCACGCAACGAACCCGTCCGCGCATTGAACCCGCTGCTGTCCGGGCACAACAGAGCACATCGCCACCGTCAGGCCCCGGCAGCAAGGACTGAGCCATGAACCGTCTCGCGCGCTTGATCAACATCACGGACGATGTGCCGGGCCGGATTCTGCACTGGAACTTCTTCATCGGCGGCCACTTGAGCGCCTCAGTACCCGTACGTCTCGTCGAGCGCACGGACGAGGGCCAGCTGGTGTGGATGGAGACAGGCGCGCCCATGTGGCGCACGGAGCTCCCGGGAGGGGCGCATCTTCGCGACATCGCCCCGGACGACCGGCCTGCCGCCGGATACCCGGTGGTCCCCGGCCGCTGGCCGATGGGCAGCGCCCTGTTCTATCAGCCCACCGGCGCCGCACATTCCGTACTCTGGCTCTTCGGCCGCAGGGGGAAGTTCCGTGGTTGGTACGTGAATCTGGAGCGCCGCGTCCACCACGGCGATGACATCGACATCGCCGACCACGAGCTCGACATCAACGTGGCGCCGGACCGGTCCTGGCAGTGGAAGGACGAGGAGTCCTTCGCCGAGAAGACCGGCCACCCCGTCTACTGGTCGGCCGACGAAGCGGCAGCCATCCGCGCCGAGGGCGCGCGAGTCGCACGGCTCGCCGAGGCCGGAACCTTTCCCTTTGACGGCTCCTGGTGCGACTTCCGGCCGCCGAAGACCTGGACGACACCGCCCCGCCCGCCGGGCCCCCGCCGCCCCCTTCTCTGACTGCCCCTCACCCCGCCTGCCCTGATGGGTGCAGTTACGGAAACGAAGCGGGCCTCGGCCAGGGTGGCGGGATGCCAATCGTTGCCCGGGGTCACCCTCCGTGATACACAGAGTAACCATATGTGTTCGGTCATACACCGATTCGATCCGCAGGTCAGGGCGGTCGGACCGATCAAACGTGCGAGATCCCATGAAAGAGAGCCGCCAAGTCGTCGTACGTGGGCGGATTCATCAGCGAAGATAGAGAGTGACCCTTGTCGTACGGCAGGGGAAGCGAACTACCCAACAGGGGCGGTGACTTACATGGTCCTGGCAGCTGACACTGATAAGGGCGATATCAGCACCATCATCAACGGCATCGCTCCCAAGTGGGGGCCGTTCGGAGCCCTGGGTGACGAAGCCAAGGTGATGATCGAGGTCGTCATGGCCGTTGCCATTCTGCTCTGCTTCGGCATCGCCATCTGGGGAGCGGCCAAGCAGCGCATCGGCGCGACGGCGCTGCGCGACACGTTCAGCGCGGAACAAGGCAAGGGTCTGATTGTTGCCGGTTTGACCGGTGTGTTCATCATCGGATCGCTGGGAACCCTGTTCACCATCGTCTACGGGATGGCCATCTAACCGTCCGCCAACCTGCCCGGAGGTGCCGTTCCCGCCCCGGTTCCGCTCCCACACCACCCGTCCGTCGTGCCCACCGGCAGAGGTTGCGTCTCCCTGATGTCGAGTCACCACACCGCGCCCACGCGGGAACCAGCACGGCTACCGTCGTACTACGCGGAATCGCACACGGTTGAGGGGGCCAACGCGGCATGAGTCTCGGCGACGATCACGGCTACGGCAACGATTCGCGCTCGGGCCGTACAGACGATGGATACAGCACCCTCGGCGGTACGCGCCAGACCCGTACCCGATTTGCCGACGGCGCAGGCGGCGACGGCTTCGGCGGCAGCCGCCGCCCGGCCCGCAGCTCGCGGTCCCTGGTCATGGTGGTCGGCGTGGTCGTTCTGCTCATCGCTGCTATCGCGTTCGCGAACATGGGCGGGGGCAGCGACGACAGCGGCTCCTCGGGCGGGAACAACGGCGACAGCAAGGCCGGCGCGGCGCCGACGGCAGCGACGGGCACGAAGCCGGTGAAGGGGAAGAACGGCGCGATCGCGTCGGGGTTCGCGCATGACGAGCAGGGTGCGCAGAGCGCGGCGGCGAACTACTCGGTGGCGCTTGGCTCAGCCGAGATGTTCAACAAGGCCAAACGGGACAGCATCCTGAACGCCGTCATTGCGCCCGCTTCTGTAAACGGGTTCCGCAGCACCCTCGACCAGGCCTACTCCTCGCAGTTCTTCAAGAACGTCGGCCTCAACGAAGACGGATCAACCCCTGAAGGCTTCACCTTCATCTCGCGCACCACGCCCATCGGCACCAAGGTCACGAAGAACTCCGGTGACCGGATCACCGTAGAGGTCTGGTGCACGGGCCTGATCGGGCTGGCGGGCGAGGGGTCAACCAAGCCCGTAACGGATGGCTGGTTCACCATCACGATGGTGCTGGAGTGGATCGATGGCGACTGGAAGGCCGTCACCCACTCCCAGAAGGACGGTCCCGCCCCCGTGGGAAGCGACACAAGGGCGTCCAGTGCCGACGAGATCGCTGGCGCGGTCAATGGGTTCGGAGGCTTCACCTATGCCCGGTAGTCCGTATCGACGCGTGAGGTCTGTCGCAGCGCTAGTGACAGCGGTACAGGTGTCCGCCATCCTGCTGGCCACAAGAGTTGCCGCTGCCCCGTCGCCGAGCCCCAGCCCGAGTAAGAGCAACAACGCCTGCGACCTCATCCATGGCCCGGCCAAGGACTACTGCGAAAACGGCGACGCCGGCAGCCCCAGCACCACCTCCCCCGACGACGCCGCCAACGCCCTCGACCCCCTCTCCTCGCTCGCCCGCGGTTGCGCCGACGCCGCGGCCTGGATCGTCGGCAAGCTCAGCGAGGCAGTCAAAGGCACCGCGAACGTCGACTTCACGAACCCCAAGTTCCTCCAGCAGTACGCGGTCATCTTCGCCGCGTCCACCGTCCTCACGCTCGTCCTCTGGCTGCTCGCGGTGGCCAAGCGCGCCATCCGTGGTGTTCCGGTGGCCACCGCGATCTCCGAGGCTGTCGGGTTTCTCTGGCTGACCGTGCTCGCCTCCGCGTTCACGCCGCTGATCCTCTACACGGTCGTCTCGGCGACCGACGGGGTCACCGACGTCATCGCGTCGTCCTCCGGCGGGCAGACGGACGTCTTCTTCGGGGCGTTCGCCGAGGCGCTCGACAAGGGCTCCGACATCGGCGGCGGACCGATCATGCTGATCGTCGTCTCGCTCGTGTCGATCCTCGCCGCGGGCGTGCTCTGGCTGGAGCTCGTGATCCGGGCGGCCCTGCTCTACGTCGGCGCGCTGCTTGGCGTCGTCGTCTACTCCGGGCTGGTCGACAAGAACATGTGGGGCCACGTCCGCCGCTGGGCGGGCATCATGATCGCGGTGATCATGGTGAAGCCGGTCATCGTCATCGTCCTCGGGCTGGCCGGCGCGCTCTCCTCCGACGGCGGGCCGAACGCGTTCTCCGCGGTCGTCTCCGGCCTCGCCATCATCCTGCTCGCCATCTTCGCCTCAGCGATGATCTACCGGTTCGTGCCCGGCTTCGGCGACGAGATCCAGGGTGCCCGCACCAACCGCAAGCAGGCCACCGACGGCGCCCAGGCCGCCGCCCTGATCAGTTCCCCGGCCGCTCTCGTCTCCCAGGGCATCAAGACCCACAGCAGCCGCAGCGGCGGGGGCGGCGACAGCGGCGCCGGATCCGGCAGCGGCGGCAGGCCCGCCAACCCGGTCAGCGGCGGGGTGGCCGCGCACAGCTCCCGTGACACCGCCGGGAGCGGGGTCGGCGGCGGATCTGTCCCCTCCGCCGCACCTCCGCCCCGCAGCGGATCGGGACCCACGTCCGGCACCCCGCACAGCAGCCGCACCCCCCGAGGCGGCGGTACAGGCAGCTCAGGTAACAACAGCACAGGAGGTGGAGGGCGTTGACGACCCAGTCCCATCCGGTCACGCCCCGCCGTACGTATCTCATCGGCCGGGCCCGGCCGAACGCGATCGTCGGCAAGAACCGCGAGACCGGCGAGATCGCATTGATCATCGTCGGCGCGTTCCTCGGCATGATGAGCGGGCTGATCGTCCCCGTCCTGTCCCTGCGGATCGTGCTGCTCACGGGCTTCCCGCTGGTTGCGCTGGCGATGGTGTACGTCCCGTACAAGCACCGCACCTTCTACAAGTGGTTCGAGATCAACCGCAGCTTCAAGCGGTCCCTGCGCCGCGGCACCGCGTACCGTTCCGCCGCCATGGAAGCAGGCGTACGGGCCGACGGCCGCGAGATCGAGATCGGGCCGCCCCCCGGCATCGGCCGGATCAACTGGCTGGCCGCACCCTTCGGCCCCGATGAGATCGCCGTACTGCTGCACGCCGACCGCCGCACCGTCACCGCGGCGATCGAGATCGAGGGACCGGGCGTCGGGCTGCGCGACAGCGAGGACCAGGAGGCGCTGGTCGACCGCTTCGGCACACTCCTCAAGCATGTGGCCAACGGCGACGGCTTCGTGACCCGCATTCAGATGCTGGCCCGCACCCTCCCCGCCGACCCCGACGCACACGCCAAGGACGTCGCCCAGCGCGGCGACAAGGCGGCTCCGGGCTGGCTGCAGGAGTCGTACGACCAGCTCCAGTCGATGGTCTCCACCTCCAGCGAACAACACCGCGCCTACCTCGTCGCCTGCATGCACTTCAACCGCGAACTGGCCGCCGAGGCGAACGCCATGGCCCGCGCCGCCCGCCCGCAGGCCGGCCGCAAGCTCGACCGGGACGCGGGCCTCGCCGTCGTCATGGCGCGCGAACTCACCGACATCTGCGCCCGCCTCGCCGAGGCGGACATCCGCGTACGCCAGCCGCTCGGCCAGAGCCGGCTCGCCTCGCTCGTGCACTCGATGTACGACCCCGACCATCCCATCGACCACATCCAGGCGATGACGAAGCGCAACGCCTGGCCCGCCGAGCTGGATGCCGTCGAGCCGACGTTCCTGCAGGCCAAGACCCGTGAGTCGTCGACCCGCGCGCCCTGGTGCCACGCCACGGCATGGGTGAAGGAGTGGCCGATGACGCCTGTCGGCGTCAACTTCCTGGCCCCTCTCCTCGTACACACCCCGGACGTCATCCGTACGGTCGCGGTCTGCATGGACCTCGAACCCACCGAGGTCGCCATCGAGCGGATGCTCACGGAGAAGACGAACGACGAGGCCGAGGCGAGCCGTCAGGCCAAGATGAACCGGACCGTCGACCCGCGCGACATCGCCGCCCACGGCAGGCTCGACCAGCGGGGTGAAGATCTCGCGAGCGGCGCGGCCGGGGTGAACCTCGTGGGGTACATCACCGTGTCGTCGCGATCACCCGAGGCCCTCGCCCGCGACAAGCGGACGATCCGGGCCTCGGCCGGCAAGTCGTACCTGAAGCTGGAGTGGTGCGACCGCGAGCACCACCGCGCTTTTGTGAACACGCTGCCGTTCGCCACCGGCATCCGTCGCTAACCGAGAGGACAGTCACGCCATGCGAGATCCGCTGTCCGCGTTGTCGGATGCCTTCACCTCCTTCCTCTTCGGGAAGGTGGAGACGACCAGACTGCCCGTGCGCACCTCCACCGGACAGGCCCAGGCCGTCTACCTGCCCACCGCGGCCCCCGGCCTCGGCGACTCCGGCGTGATCATCGGCCGCGAGGTGTACTCCGGCAAGGGCTACATCTACGACCCCTTCCAGCTGTACGGACAGCAGCTCCCCGCCCCGCACTGGCTGGTGCTCGGCGAGTCCGGCAACGGCAAGTCCGCGCTCGAGAAGACGTACGTGCTCCGCCAGCTCAGGTTCCGCGACCGCCAGGTCGTGGTCCTCGACGCGCAGGGCGAGGACGGCGTCGGCGAGTGGAACCTCATCGCCCAGGAGCTCGGTCTCACCCCCATCCGGCTCGACCCGACCTCGGCCCTGAACGGCGGCATCCGGCTCAACCCGCTGGACCCCTCGATCACCACGACCGGCCAACTTGCTCTGCTCCGTACGATCATCGAAGTCGCGATGGGCCACGGCCTCGACGAGCGGTCCGGCTTCGCGCTGAAGGTCGCGCACGCCTACGTCAACCAGACGATCACCGACCGGCAGCCGGTGCTCACCGATATCGTCGAGCAACTGCGCCACCCGGAACCCGAGTCCGCCGAGGCGATGAACGTCGACATAGACGACGTACGGGCGTGGGGCCTCGATGTCGCCCTCGTCCTGGACCGACTGGTCGACGGCGACCTGCGCGGCATGTTCGACGGCCCGACCTCGGCCGGCATCGACCTGGACTCACCGCTGATCGTCTTCGACCTGTCGCACATCGACCGGAACTCGATCGCCATGCCGATCCTGATGGCCATCGTCGGCGTCTGGCTGGAACACACCTGGATCAGGCCCGACCGGAAGAAACGCATCTTCCTGGTCGAGGAGGCCTGGCACATCATCAACTCCCCGTTCGTCGCCCAGCTCTTCCAGCGCCTGCTGAAATTCGGCCGACGGCTGGGCCTGTCGTTCGTCGCCGTCGTCCACCATCTCAGCGACGTGGTCGACGGGGCCGCAGCACGCGAGGCGGCGGCGATCCTGAAGATGGCCTCGACCCGGACGATCTACGCGCAGAAGGCCGACGAGGCCAGAGCGACCGGGCGCGTACTCGGCCTGCCCCGCTGGGCGGTCGAGATCATTCCCACCCTCACTCCCGGCATCGCGGTATGGGACGTCAACGGCAACGTACAGGTCGTCAAACACCTGATCACCGAAGCGGAACGCCCCCTCGTCTACACCGACCGCGCCATGACCGAGTCCTCTGTCGCAGATCAGTTGCCGGAGGACGTCCGAGCCGCGGAGCTGGAGGCGGAGCAGCGCGCGGCACGCATCGAGCACCTGCAACGACTGAACGAGTCGTCCGAGTCAACGGTGGCATGACATGGCGGGACGCACAGAGCAGCAGACCGGACCCAACACCGGCGGCACCGGCGGTGTCCCGGACGGTCTGCTGGTCGGCCTGCTGGGCTTCCTGCTCGGGCTGACTGTCCTCGTCTGGACGGCCACCGGCCTGTCCGGACTGTTCACGCACGGCGCCTGGCCGAAGGGTGTCACCTTCACCGAGACCCCACTGGCCATGCGCCGGCTGGCGGCGGGCCCGCACGACATCCCGGCCGCCTGGCCCGGCACACCGGCGGGGGAGCTCTCCGGATATGGGCTGTTCTGGGGCCTGTTCATCGGCGAACTCATGGTGCTGATGGTGCTGACGGTGTTCGTGATGGGCGTGGTGACCCGCTGGCGAGCGGTACGGGCACGCCGACGGGAAGAGCGCCGACAGGAAGATTATGAGGACCGTTACGCGGGGCACATGCAGCACGCCGAGCCCGCCGCAGTGGAAGCGGTGGAAGCCGTAGGAGCAACCGCCCCTGCGGCACCGATCCCCGCCCCTGAGCCGGCCCCCACGACCACAGCCACAGCCACAGAAGCGCCCGCCGAGGCCGATCTCCGGACAGAGGTCCTCCCCCTCGCTCCGGCCGTCCCCTCCCCTCGCACGCCCCTCGTCGTCTACGGCCCGGCGGCCACCCGCCGTCCCACCGTCGTCCAGGCCATCCGGGAGGCCGACGGACCGGCCCTCGTCGTCACGTCCGACCCCACCGTCTGGGCGGAGACGAAGGACGCCCGCGCCAAACTCGGCCCGGTCCTCGTCTACGACCCGGGTCACCTCTGCGACACCCCGGCCCGCCTCCACTGGTCGCCCACCGCGGGGTGCGACGCCACGGACACGGCGGCCGCCCGCGCCATCGCTCTCCTCGCCCCGGTCCGGCCGCAGGCCCGTCTCGACGCGATGACGGCCGAGACCGCGGAGACCCTCCTCCAGTGCTGGCTGCACGCCGCCGCCATAGACGGTCGGCCGTTCCGCCAGGTGCACCGCTGGGCCCTCGGCGGCAACGCCCATGAACCGGTGCGGCTCCTCCGCACCCATCCCAAGGCCGCCTCCGGACTCGCCGGCCTGCTGGAGTCCGCGCTCACCGGTCATCCCGAACGCCGGGAGATGGCACAGGCCCTGACGGTACGGGCGTTCGCCGCACTTTCCTCGGTCCACATCCGCGAAGCCTGCACACCGAACCGATCCGATGCGCTCGCACTGGAATCTTTTGCGGGCGAAGGGGGCACGCTTTATGTGGTCGGTGAACCCATCGAACATCCTCGCTCCGGACCGGGTGCGATGCCCCTGCTCACCGCCCTCGCCTCACACGTGGTCGAGCACGGCCGCCGCATGGCCGCACGGTCAACCGACGGTCGGCTCGACCCACCAATGACGCTCGTCCTCGACGACGTCGCGGCCGTGGCGCCCCTTCCCCAGCTCCCGGAGCTGCTCTCGACGGGCCAGGACCACGGCCTGCCGACGCTGGTCCTGCTCCGCTCTCAGGAACAGGCCCGAGCCCGCTGGACTTCCCCGCTCCAGCCGTAACGCAGCGGCCGGAACAGTGGCCAGGAACGGGAGTTCAGGCGCCGAGCGGGCCGACAGTACGCCGAGCGGGTACTGAAGACGTCAGACGGGGCGGACGATCTCGTACTCCAGCTCCAGCGCCGTCGGATCGCCCGGCACGGCGAGGGTCGCCCCGGACGGTACGAAACCGAACCGCCGGTAGAAGGCAGCGGCCCGCGGATTGTTCTCGTGCACATACAGCCGCACCCGCTCGATCCGCGGCTCGCCCAGTGACCACGCCCAGTCGACCCCAGCGCGGAACAACTGCTCGGCCAGCCCACTGCCCCGCGCCTCCGGCCGTACGAACACCCCGACCACATGGGCCTGGTGAACCTTGGCCGGCTCACCGAACCGCAGATCCCCGTCCGGCCGCTCGACAAGCACGCTGACCGACCCCGCCCAGCTCCCGTCGGGCGCCTCGGCGACGAACTGACGCACCTCGTCACCACTGGCCTCGGCCCCACCGACCGTGCGGCCCTGCCAGAACTCGTCGGGCTGGGCCACGGCCTGCTCGTACGTCTCCAGAAAGGCCACCGGCGCCACAGGATCCTGCAGAGCGGCGAGCCGGAGCTCCTTGGCGAGCGCCCATTCCTCGGCGCGTACGGGGCGAATCACATAGTCCATAAACCGATCCTCTCCGAGTTCCCCTTCCCGAGCAAAAAAATTCTGCCCGTGAACGCAGGAAAGCCCCGCACCAGAGGTGCGGGGCTTTCCCGGAATAATTGTTCGGCGGCGTCCTACTCTCCCACAGGGTCCCCCCTGCAGTACCATCGGCGCTGAAAGGCTTAGCTTCCGGGTTCGGAATGTAACCGGGCG